>JAAZKQ010000421.1 GCA_012799755.1 Lentisphaerota bacterium
GGCGCTTTTTCCCAGTCGTTCCGTGGCCGCACGCTTGCGTGCGGCAATTCATGCCGCCGGCTCTATCAAGCCTGGTTCAATGTTTGGAGTTCCAGGTCCGTCAGCTCCACGTCCAGGCCTCGAAGATTGTCCGCCAGATGCTTGACGCTGGCGCCGAACAGGGGAATCACCCTGGGGAATCCTGGACAGCGATGAAGATTGACCATCCACGCAATGGCCAGGGCACTTGCCGTGATTCCCTTTTCTGCCGCCATTGAGCGCAAGGTCTGCAAGCGTTCGCCGGCGATGTAGTCGCCAGGCAAGCGGGTTTCATCTTCATAGCCGCCTTTGCACAGGCTCGAGTAGGCCACCAAGGGCTGATTTTTGTCCCGCAAGAAACGCAGGCGTTCACGATTGGTCTTCTCGTTGAAAATGTACTTCGGCGCAAGGTCAAATCTGGGTTTCAGGTAGGTAAAGCATTGTTGCATAACAGTGAACGGCGTCCATCCACGCTGCGCCGCCAGCATATTTGCCTCGGCATAGCGCCAGGTATCGTAGTTGCTGCCGCCCAGATGCCGGACTTTTCCCGCCTTGACGAGGGAATCGAATGCCGCCATCGTCTCTTCCAACGGCGTGTTGGCATCGTCCGTATGCGCGTAATACAAGTCAACGTAATCCGTGTTCAACTTTCTCAGACTTTCCTCGATCCAGTACACAATTTGCGCTTTTCGCAAGCCGGCGCCCTCGCCGTGACGGTCAAAGCCGACCTTCGTCGCCAAGACGATTCGGTCGCGACAAGCACGCCGGCGAAGCCAATTGCCCAACACCGTCTCGCTCTCGTCACCACTTCCCGCCCAATGGGCGTAGTTGTTGGAGGTGTCAATAAAATTCCCTCCGAAATCCACGAAGGCGTCAAGAATCTCAAACGCATCTGCCTCGGACGTCGTCGTCCCGAACATCATCGCGCCCAGCGCCACTTCGGAAACACGCAGACCATTGCTCAATTTTATCTTCTTGATCATCAAAGCACTCCTAGTTTTTGCCAAAGCGCCCTATCACGTCATCCTGCAAGCGAGGCGATAAATCTACAAAAATACCGCTGTAGCCCGTAATTCGTACACGCAAATCACGATGACGTTCGGGGTCCTGACGGGCGGCCGTCAAATCCGCCGACGATAACGCCGATATCTGTACCTGCAAACCACCATTCTCAAAATATGTCCCCAATAAGGACGAAAAGAGGTCCAAGCCAGCCTCGCCCGCAAACAAATTGCGCTCGACGTCAACATTCACCGTCCCAGACAACAAGCCGTCGCCGCTTATTGCCAGCAAGGAATTGAACATTCCGGTCAAGCCATTCCGGCATGAGCCGTTGGCTGGCCGGCAATTCTGTGAAAACGGCGTGTGTGCGAGGCGGCCATCCGGCGTGGCGCCAAACTCGGCGCCCATCCGCAAGTGCCAGGTGTCGCTCTGGATGCATGGACACAAGTACAAACTCTCACGCTTGAAGTACGGCGAACTCTTTTCAATGACCAGTCGCGACGCCTCTGTGCAGACGCGACGGGCATGACGGTTGGACAACTCGCTGTCCTGGCCAAACTTGTCGCAACGACGACAGAGCGCCAATATCTTCTCGCAGCCCGCGAAATTCCTTCTGCAAGCCTCAAGCAATTCGCCCAGCGTCAGGATGCGCTCTTGGAAGACCAGTGTGTCAACGGCAATGATGCTGTCAACAACCGTCGCGAACATATTGAAGGCCTGGAGCTCAAAATAGTACTTGGCGCAAGCACCCATCGTTCCGCCGTGCTCAATGGCCCATCCCGTGAAACAATCCGCAAAAGTCAAGACCTGGGACGGTCGGCGGCGGCGAATGGCGAGTTCCCGCGAATAAAAGGCCAGCTTCAGGTCAATGAATTCGCTCATTTTAGCGAAAAAGCCATCGTAGACATCCTCAATGCTCAAGCTTTCCTGATCTTCGCGTTTCGCCAAATCTTCCAGCACTGCCATCAAGTCCTCCGGCCAACCGCAAGCCGAAGGAGTACGCAGCTGCGAATACGCTCTTGTCATCGCCACCCGCTCTTCCTCGGATTCATAGATTCCCTTGATTTGGGGCGACTTGGGCGTTCCCTGCATCCAAGCGCTGTGGATGCCTGAATTCGGCCAATTGCAGCCAAACTGGTAATGGTCCCAGCAATCCGCAAGCGGAAAGCCAATCCGCCGGTAGGTCTCAATTACGCGGCCATCGTGGTAGATCATCAGCGACGCACTCGCCAACGCCTTCCCCATCAAGGCTCGCCAAACCGAGGCTTGACGCTTGCTGAACCCTTCCGTAAAGCGAAAGATCACCACCGGATTCTTGAACGATGGTTCGATGCATTCCACAAACAAAGCCGTCAACTCATTCTCGACAGGACTCCCGTCGCGTTCAGAACCGCCCAGCAACAGGTACTGCGGCGAATCGAAGTTGAATGCGCGCAAAAAGGTGGTGCTGTTGGTCGAATCGCCGACCTGATGTTCTCCTCGCCCCATGTTCAGGTTGTGCTTGCAGTAGTAGTCCACAATGGCTGCTCGCGCCTGCTCCCGTGTCAATCTTCCCGCCGCCAAGTCTGATTGGTACAGCGGGTACAGGATTCTGTCCAGTCGCCCCACCACCAGTGTCGGATTCAATATCACATAGGAACACGTCACCAGGGTGATCAACCACAGCAGTTGCAGGGCATCCAGGAAGGACTCGGGGCGTCCAAACGCGATTCGCCTGAGTCGTTCCGCGATTTCAATGCGCCCCAATTCCTCGGCATGTTCGGCATATCTCAGCACATAGTCCTGGATTGCCTGATGGATTTGGCTCATGGCCTCGTAGAACACGCGTTGCTCGGGGTCACGAGCTTGTTCCAGTCCCGCTTGAGCACGCGCTTTCAGTCCTTGCAGCCCGACCTCGACCAGCAGTTCCCAATCGTAGGCTACGTGTCCCCCATCCAGCAGGATTTGCCGCATCAGCTTGGCATTTCCTGCGGCAAATGCCCGGTAGAGCTGCTCTTCCTCTTCAGTCAACTCGCGTTCAACGCTGCGCCCAACCAGCACGTCGTGAGGTTCAAGCGGAGTCGAAACACGCGACAGCAAGGCCGTCAGCAAGCGAGCCAGGCGCAAGGGCTGGGACGACTCGGGGCAATCCCAGGACGCCATGTCGTCGCATATCCGGATCCGTTCGATGGCCGTCGCCTTCAACGGCTTGTGCGTCAAGGCCTCGCGCGCCTCGTCCACATTCTTGCTCAAGTCAAAGCCGCCCATCACAATTCCTTGCTGACCTCGCAGCAGTCGCCATTCGTAACGTTAAGATAGCCAACTCGTTGCGATTCTATCGTCAATTTATGCTTGCCGCGTTCGACTGTCATCGCTTCGCTCCCCCGTTCCAGAATACCCATCGTTACCTGGAAGTCAAGTTGCGCCGGTATGACTGGAAGATGTCGCAACTGAAAAATGTAAACGCAGATTCCTTTTTCTCACGCGAAGATACGAAGGCGCGAAGTTTTTTAGTAACCGCTCACCCATTGATAACCGTGCCCGACCGGAGTAGAAGCCGCCCTCCTGACACGCCCCGTCAGCCCCCCTATACAAAAATTTCCGTGTGTTCCGTGTATTCCGTGGTTAAAAACCGTTTGTGTATTCCGTGGTTAAAAC
>JAAZKQ010000422.1 GCA_012799755.1 Lentisphaerota bacterium
CGACGGGCAGCTTGTCCTTGTGCAACTCGACGGGCTCGGGCGAGGCGCTTTTCCAGTTGCGCAGAATAACCAAGCCGGGACCGGGCCGACTATGGCGGCCGAGGTACTGGTCGCATTGGTGGCTGAAGCCGGTCGGCGGCTGCTTGTTGATCAGCAGATCGCTGAAATCGAGGAGCGGATGGGAAAAAATGATGCGCCGCCGCAGCGCCTTGAGTGCGCTGAGCAACTCCGGCCAGCTGCCGTCGGGACGCTCCGGCAGAGCCGCTGCCTGTGCCGTCAGTGCGGCGAGCTCGGCAGTCTCGGTGGGCAAGGCGCGGCTTTTTTCCACGAAAGCGAGGGTTTTGCGCACGAATTCAAGGCTCTTGTCAACGTCATCTATGATCGTCGTGGCTTGGCGGACCTCGTGATAGAAAGCGAGAAGTGCGGCGAGCTCTTCCCGGCTGTCACTTTTCGGCATGGCGGCGAGGCGCTGAAGGTAATCCCGGCCCTGCACGCCCAAGCGTTTGGCCTGCGCAGTGCTCAAATCAGCCAGCAGCGTCGCCGTCAGACCGCGAGTGAAGAGCGCCGCGTGGCCGCCGTTCTGCACGCTCAAGTCTTGGCGTAGCCAGTGCTCCTCACCGGGGAAATCCTGTGCGAGACTCCGGGCGAAAACGCCGATGATTTTATCCGGCGGCAGAGCGGCATGGATTTCGAAGTGCACGTACTTGCCCACGTTCCAAGCCTTGTCAGCACCAACGCCAACCCGAAAGCTCTTGAATTGCCCGTCGAGTTTCAGGCAAATATGGCTGAGGGAATGAGCCCACCAGCCCTCCTGGTGGACTTTGCCGCCGATGGTAATCGGCTCACGCCGGAAGTTGGTGTTGACGAAGAGCCGCTGCCACTCGACGCTGTTGACGAGCATGGGCAGCTCCAGACCGGATACCGTTGTGCCGTCCTCACGGGTGAAGACCGGATCAACCCAGCAACTGTGGTCGCCGCCACTGCCGTCGCCGCCGACGCCCGCCGTCAGCCACAACAGCTGACAGCCGCTGACCTCAACGTCGTAGTACACGGCTTCCTTGCCTTTTTCGAGATTGGGCGTGATCAGCAGGGGCTCGGTGCTGACCGAGCTGCTGTCAATCAGCACGTCCCGGCCAGTGAGGACGCGTTCGGCCCACTGCGCCACCGCGTCAGTCTCTGGCCCAGCAATGGTCGCAGCTCGCGTCTGCATGCAAACGCAGAGGGCAAAGCAAAGAGACAGAACGGCGGCGGTGATTGTTTTCATGACATTCTTTTCCTCCCGTCGGCCTCGGCGCTGCCGGCAATGGCGACCTTAGTCGGCAGCGCCGTAGGCGGCGGCGATTTTGAGCAGTTCTGCCATGCCGACATCAATGCTGTCGCCGACACGGATGCCGCAGAGCTCGGCCTGCCCGGCGGCGAATTCGATGGCAACTCGGGCTTTTTGCTTGCTGGGATAGTGTTTCAGGCGCTCTTCGTAAGCCCATTCGCTCTCATGGTTCTGTTGAGGAATTTCAGGCTGCATGCGATGAACGGCGACGACCTTGCTATCCGCGTCGAGAAAGACCAGATCAAGGGGCACGAGGGTATTCTTCATCCAGAACGAACGCAGGCTGTTATCCGAAAAGACAAAGATCATGCCGCCGTCATTGGGCACCTTTTCACGGAACATAAGACCGCGCTCCTGTTCCATGGACGTCAGGGCCAGCTCCATCTTCGGAAAAGCGTAGCCGTTGATGAGCAGCGGCCAGAAGGCCGGCCGGGGCGGTTTTTCCGCCGCATGCGCCTGGCCGTGCGGCACGGCGAAATGGCCGCCAAGAGCCATGACGACGACGGCGACGATACTGCTGAGATGATGGCGAATGCTGCTCATGCTTCCTGTCACTTTCACCACCACACCTCAGGACTTCTCGCCAACAGTGGCGGTTGCGGGAGAGAGATAGTCCAGCAGCTGCGCGAGTTCCGCGCGCAATTTGCCGCGCGGCACGACACGATCAATCAGGCCGTGGTCCAGCAAAAATTCCGCGCTCTGGAAGCCGGGCGGCAATTCGCTGCGGGTCGTTTCCTTGATGACGCGCGGGCCGGCAAAGCCGATGAGCGCCTTGGGCTCGGCGAGGATAACGTCGCCCAGCGACGCGAAGCTGGCTGTGACGCCGCCGGTGGTCGGATGAGTGAGAATGGCAATGTAAGGCAGGCCCGCTTCATCATGACGCATCAGGGCGCCGGAGGTCTTGGCCATCTGCATGAGGCTCAAGGCGCCCTCCTGCATGCGGGCGCCGCCGCTGGCCGTGACAATCACCAAGGGCAGACGACAGCGCGTGGCTTCCTCCGTCAGGCGGGTGATTTCCTCGCCGACTACCGAGCCCATGCTGGCGCCGAAAAAGCGGAAGTCCATGACCGCCAAGGCGAAAGGGATGCCATCAAGGGTGGCGCAACCACAAAGCACCGCGTCCTTCAAACCAGTCTTGGCCTGCGTTTCCTTGAGTTTGCGCGGATAGCTGTTGTCCTGCGCAAAATCAAGGGGGTCAACCGACGACAGGCCTTGACCGAGTTGTTGAAAACTCCCCTCGTCGCTGAGAAGAGCCATGCGCTGCTGGGCAGTAAGCGGGAAATGATGGCCGCAGGCTGGGCAGACTTGCCAATTGTTATCCAAGGCGCTTTGGGCGATGGTCTGCTCGCAGCCCTTGCATTTGAGCCAGACGCCCGCTGGTATGTCCGCCTTGGCTGTGGTCTTGCCCAAAGGCTGGATGGTTTTGCCGAAGAATCCCTGCATATGCCTATGTCCTTGCCAATCGTTTGTATTTGCTGTTTTGCTGGCGCCACCGCCGGTGGTGAATGCGCGCCGCTTAGTCCCTGGCGGCAGTGATGACGTAAACCGCCGCCGCGCCGGCGGCCAGCAATGTCGCCGTGGCGGCGCTGAGAGTCGCGCCGGTCGTAAAGACATCATCAACCAGTAGTAACGATTTGCCGGCGATGATACTTGGTTTTTTGACCGTAAAGGCCCCACTGATATTTTTCAAGCGCTGCTCAATCCGCAACCGCGCCTGCTGTGAGGTGCGACGACGGCGGCAAAGGGCGTTGACGACGGGTCGCCGCAACTCCCGCCCCAGCCACTGCGCCAGCAGGCCGGCCTGGTTGTAACCACGGCTGATTTCGCGCAGCCAGTGCAACGGCACCGGCACAATCAAATCCGGCGCCGGGGCTTCGCCGTAGCAATGCCAGGCCTCGGCCATGGCACTGGCCAAAAATGGCGCCAGGCTGGTCCGCCGCTGGTATTTGAAAGCATGCACCGCTTCCCGCAACTGCCCGGCAAAAGGAAAAGCCGACACCGCACCGGACCAGGGCCGACCGCCACACTGCAAGCAGTCTCGACAGAGCTCCAGATAGCTGTCGTTGCCGCCGCCGCAACCGTGGCAACGGCGTTCCGGCAAACAAGGCAACTGCTCCTCGCAGGCCGAACAGAGGCGCCGGGGAGCGCTGCTGAGGTCGGCTCGGCAGAGTGGACAAAGCGGCGGCACGGCAATATCGGCAACGCTGCGGCAAAAGCCGCTGCACACTGTAATGATGCTGCCGGTGATGGATGTCATGAATGCGTTCTTCAACTCTGCGCCGATGGGGCGCGCTCAATCTTCTGGATAATCAACGGCCCTACGAAGCAGGACGATGGCTTGCGCGGCCAATGCCGCGCCTTGGCCGATGGCGTCCTGATGTTCGTTCGTCTTGGCCTTGATCGAAATGCGCTCCGACGAACACTGGAAAATCCCGGCGATGGCCTCACGCATGGTCGGAATATGCGGCGCCAATTTGGGTTTTTCGGTAATAACGGTGCAATCAAGATTGACCAGCCGCCAGCCGCTGACGCGAGGGTCGTCCAGCACGCGGCGCAAAAGTGCCGCGCTATTGGCGCCACGCCACTTTTCATCGTTGTCGGGAAACCACCGACCGATATCGCCGAGCGCCAGAGCGCCCAGCACAGCGTCGGTAATGGCATGGAGCAAGGCATCGGCGTCGGAATGGCCCTGGAGCCCCCACAGCGAAGGCAAGTGCACACCGCCCAACCAGAGCTCCCGTCCGGCGACACAGCGATGAAGGTCGTAACCTTGGCCGATTCGCAACATGGTGGCGCTCCTTGCGTTGATGATATGCCCGAATTTCGCAGGGCGATTTATGGCGCCGGCGGCAGCGGCAGGGACTCCTGGTCAAAAATGTCGGCGACGATTTTTCTGGCGGCGTCATCGGCGGCCTGGCGGCAGGCAGCCTGGAAGGGAATGTCGCGGTCGTGCATGCGTGGAAGGTCCGCAGTGCCGACGACTTCGCGGCTAAGCACGGGCTTCTCCAAATCGCTGCTGAAGAAGAGCTCGTAGGCGGCCTTGAGCTCAATGCGGTAGAGAACGGTCTGGTAAGCGTTGGCGTCGTCTTCGCGGGCCCGCTTGTCCCGCAGCTCACTGCGGGCAACGCCGGCAGTGCGGATGGGCAGTAGACGCACTTTGAGGACGTAGTCGCTCTTGCCATCCCGGTTGTCACAGGAAGTGCCGGGCTGGTTGGCGAAATGCTCCTGGAGTTTTTGCCGCATGGTTACAGCCAAGGCGCCCTCTGTCGTTTCATTCTCAATGCCGGCAATGGCGATGCTGGTATCGGGCCTGCCCTCGGGCGTTCCCCAGTGATAACAGGCCGGGAGGATCGCCAGGCAACAGAGGAGTGCCAAGCCGCGCCAATGCCGGTGAAAGAGTCGCATCGTCATAATCAATCCTTGGCAAATGATAGTGTGAAATGAAGCGGCGAAGCTGATCAGTTCTGGTCGCTAGCCGGTATGGCGATGGCATCGGCCGCCAACTCAGGAGTGCTTTCCAGAATACGGCGAGCTTCCTGAGCGGCAGGGGTGTCGGGATATTCCCGAATCAAATCATTGAGATAGCGCCGGGCTGAAACGATACTCTTGTGGGCCGGCTTCAGGTAGAAGAGGGCCTTGTCGAGATCACGTTGCGCCTGTATCTGCTTGGCTTGGGTAATGAGATCAAGCAACTCGCGACTGCGTGGCTGGGACGGTTCCTGCTGAAGAGCCATCTCTGCCTGACGGACGGCCAGGCGCATCTTGCTGCCATCACCGTCACCGCGTTTGCTCATATCGAAGAGCAACAGGGCCATATCGGCGCGAATTCTTGCAAGCTTCGCGTCCTGCTTGAGAATCGCCTGATAGACGGCGATAGCCTCTTCGGGCCGGCGTTCATTCACCAGCAGTTCGGCCAGACGCTCGCGGTCGGCCAATGATACGTGGATGGACGGCGCGCCCTGAATGATGAGCTCGTAGGTCTCAATGGCGGTTGTTTTGTCCCGTAGCCCCAAGAAGGTGCCGTCGCCATCAACGAAACTCTCGGCCAAGGAGCGCAATTGCGTGACGACATGCTCATAGGGAATGTACAGCGGATAACGCTCAATCAGGTCCTTGTACAGACTCAGGGCCTTGCGGACTTTGCGGGCCGCGAAGAAACAGTCGGCCTGCCGCAACTGATAGGCCGCTTTCAGCTGGGGGCTCTGGGTTTTATCGCCCAGCTTGCGGAAGAGCTTCGCCGCCCGTTTGTACTCGCCTTGCTTTTCCGACTCGGTGGCGTCCTGCAACAGCTGCTGATTCGCCACGAAATCATCCAAGGCCGCATCCTTGTCAGCGCCGAATGCCGTCCCGGCAGTCACAGTGGTAACAACGAGCAACAAGACCAATACAAACTGTTTCATTGTGGCAGACCTCGGGATAAAAGAAAGATTCTGACGAAGTTTACAGGACGCAAATGCGCCGCAGCGGAAATCATAACATACTCGCCGTTCGCCCTCCCGTCTACCGCCCGGCAAGCGCCGCGAGCAGCCGATATGTAGAAGGTTTTTATCCGCAGATTACGCAGAGTGGCGCAGATTCCCGCAGATTGCTTGTCTCACGCGGAGGCGCGGCGCTTCCCACAAGCTGACCGCTTACATGGTAGTGTAATCGCTCACCCGTTGATAACTATGTTCTTGCGAGCGGCAGCGCCAAGTGCCCGTGACCGCCTGCGACCCGCAAAACGATGGACAATATGGACACGATGGACGAGAACACCTGCCCACCCGCCGTCCATAGCGTCCATAGCGTCCATACTGTCCATAGCAGCTTGCGGAAACAACAATGATCAATGAGTGACCGACTGCGACGCGGAACGGGGCAATCAGTCCCCCTCGCAAACACCAAACCATGCCTACTCGGGCTGGTTTTTGCGGATGAGGCGGCTGCGCAGGGGGCTCCTGGGCTCTTTGATGCGGCGGTAGTCCTCGTGGAGAATATCGCCCGCGCTAGGCTCAGGGAGGGGCGGCGGCGCGCTGGCGCTGGCCTGGTGGACCTTGACGATTTCGGGTATGGCCAGGCGCAAACCACGGATGAAATCGGGCGAAGCGAATTGGCAGGTGCTGAGGACGTCCGCGCGACGCAAGGCGGTCGGCGCGGTCTCGGGCAGTTGCAATGCGGCCAGGGCAAAAGCCGACACCATGGCGCCCATGGCATGAGCCATGATAATTTCCATGACCAGGCCGTGACCAATCAAATCAACACCGCTTTGCCGGGCCAGGGCGGCCTCGGCTACAGTGCAGAATTGTGAGCCCGGTTGTGCCAAAAAAACACAGTGCCGCACATCAACACCGACGCCATGCAGGGCGTTGACAATCTCGGAGTTCTGCAGCTGGGACAGC
>JAAZKQ010000423.1 GCA_012799755.1 Lentisphaerota bacterium
ACACGGTGCAGCATGGAGTGGTTGCCCTGGCCATGCATAGTGGCGCGCCGATCTTGCCGATAGCTTTGAATGCGCCGAAGCGCTGGAATCTGAAGAGTTGGGATGGTACGCAGATACCCTGGCCTTTTTCGCGGGTGACGTTGCGGATAGGCGCGCCGCTATTCGTAGCGCCTGAGGAGGCGCGGGAAGAGGGCGCCGAGCGCGTTCGCCAGGCCCTGCTGGCGATCAATGAGGACTGAATGCACCGCCAGGCGTGTTCCCTACGCGCCGGGTGATAGAGCACGCTGCTGCCGGAAGGAGCTCGTTCCGAGGCTGGAGCGTGTGTGAGGAGTTTGATGTCTACAGCAACACTCAATCCATCGCAGCAAGCGGCTGTTGATTGACTTGAAGGGCCGCTGTTGCTGCTGGCCGGTGCGGGCACGGGCAAGACCCGGGTGATCATCCATCGCATCGCCAATTTGATCCGGCATGACGTAGCGCCTGAAGCGATTTTGGCCGTGACTTTTACCAACAAGGCTGCAAAAGAGATGCGTGAGCGCGTCGCGGGGCTTTTGTCCCCGGCAGTTGCCGAAAAGCTTACGGTGAGCACGTTTCACGCATTCTGTGTGCGAGTCCTGCGGCGGCATATCCACCTGCTTGGCTATAATCGGAATTTCACCATTGCGACGGAGGGCTACCAGAAGGGCCTCATTCGCGAGATCGCCACGCAGCTCAACCTGGTGCGTGAGGGCTGTTCACCCAATCTCTGGCTGGCTTTGATCAGCCGGGCGAAGGCTGCATTGGAGGGCCCTGATGACCTGCGCCAGAAGACTCTGCCCTACGCCGATGAGCTGGCCACGGTTTATCAGCACTATCAGAAACGCTTGCAGCAGATGGATTTGGTTGATTTTGACGATCTGCTTGGCTTGACAGTGCGCCTATGGACGGAGCAGCCGCAGATTCTCACGCAATACCAGGAGCGTTATCGCTACCTGATGATTGACGAGTACCAGGACACCAATGCCGTGCAGCTCCGCCTCATGCTGCTGTTGGCCGGCAAACGCGCGAACATCTGCGTTGTCGGTGATGACGATCAGTCCATCTACGGTTGGCGCGGCGCTGACTTGGGGAACATCCTTGAGTTCGAATTGCATTTTCCTGCGGCGCAAGTGATCCGCCTTGAGCAGAACTACCGTTCCTCCAACCGTATCCTCCACGTCGCGAATGTGCTGATCAGCAAGAACAAGAGCCGTCGCACCAAAAATCTCTGGTCCGCAGGGGGACAGGGGGAAAAAATCTTGGCGGTGTGTTGTCTGGATGAGCACGACGAGGCCAATTTTGTGGCTGAGTATATCCTTGGCAAGTCCGGTGGCAACCAGTGGCAGCGCTTCGCCGTGCTGGTGCGCGCCGGTCATCAGACACGGGTGCTGGAGGAGAGCTTCCGTAAACGACGCGTGCCCTATGTACTCGTCGGTGCCAACTCATTTTATCAACGCAAGGAAATTCTGGACCTCATCAGCTTCTTGCAGCTCATCCAGAATCCCCGCGACAACCTGGCCTTGTTGCGCATTGTCAACGTGCCGCCGCGCGGCGCCGGCGAAATAACGGTGGATAAACTCCGCGAACTCGGCCAGATCAGTGGCGCGCCACTGAGCGAGCTCCTTAGCCATGATGCGTTGCGGCAAACGATTCCCGCTGAGAGCGCCCGAAATCTTGCCGATTTCCAAAAACAGCTCGACGCAGCCCGCCGCGACTTCGCAACCCCAGGCGAGCTCTTCAACAAGACCGATAAATTTCTCAAAGCGATCCGTTACATTGAGGGCCTGGCGCAGATGTACAAGCCGCGGGAAGACGCTTTGCAGCGCCGGGACAACGTGAACGAATTTCTGACTTCCATGGCCGAATACGATGAGCGTAATCCCTCCGGCACGCTGGGCGAGTACCTGGAGACCTTCGCGTTGCAGGATGCCGGCGACCGCCGGGAGAAGGACCGCAATACCGGGGACAATGCGGTGACACTGATGACCATCCATGCCGCCAAGGGCCTGGAGTATCCGGTGGTGTTTCTCGTCGGTATGGAACAGGGACTTTTCCCCAATCAGCTGGCGCTTGACGAGGGCAATGAGGAGGAGGAGCGTCGGCTTTGCTATGTCGCCATCACTCGCGCCAGGCAGGAACTGGTATTGAGTTATGCGGAACGCCGCCGCGTCACGAACCGCGTCGTCGCCAAACGACCTTCGCAATTCCTTGACGAACTGCCGGCGGAAGACCTTGTTTTCACGACGCCGAAGCTGGCGATAGAGCCGGCTTCCGACACGGATATCCGGAAGTATCTCGCGCAGATGCGCGCGCAATTCAAACCGTCAGGACAATAGTAGCGCCAGTTGCGCCAAGCGGAGGACAGAGTCATGAACGACGAACTGCTTTTAGTCGGAGCCCGGGTCATTGATCCCCTTAATGCCTTTGACGGTCTGCGTGACATTGGTATTCGCGACGGCGTGATAGTTGACCCGGCGACCTTGCACGCAGTGGAGCGCCTCAATCTGAAGGGTAAGGTTGTCGCTCCCGGGTTCATTGATCTCCACGTGCATTTGCGCTATCCTGGTCAGACGCACAAGGAGGACATTCGCAGCGGCACGGCTGCGGCCGCGGCAGGTGGTTTCACCACAGTGTTGGCTATGCCCAATACCGTTCCCGCAGTGGATAATCCGGCGCTGCTGGCCGATGTGCTGCGCAAGGCCGCCACGGAGGGCGCGGTGCATGTACTGCAGGCCGGCGCGTTGACCGTGGGGCGTCAGGGCGAGGAGGTGACCGACATCGCCGGCCTGAAGGCCGCCGGCGCACCGGTGGTTACCGACGACGGCAGCACGCCGCAGCAGGCCGCTGTCATGCGCCAAGCGATGATCGCCGCCGCCGCCGCCGGCATTGCCGTGATTGATCATTGCGAGGACACGAATCTCGCGCGTCCCGGGGTGATGCATGATGGTGCTGTCGCCCGCGAACTGGGCCTCCCCGGCCAACCGCGTTCTGCCGAGGAAGTCATTGTCGCCCGGGACATCGTGCTTGCTGCCGAGACCGGCTGCCGGCTGCATTTGCAGCATTTGAGCTCGGCGGGATCAGTCGCGATGCTCCGCCTGGCTCAACAGCAGGGTTTGCCTGTCACCGGCGAGGTTTGCCCCCATCATCTCTTCCTTACTGACGAGGCATGCCGGACTTTCGGCGTAAATGCCAAAATGGCCCCTCCGCTGCGGGAAGAAGCCGACCGTCAGGCGCTTATCGAGGGCTTGCGTGATGGCACGCTCTGCGCCATTGCCAGCGACCACGCGCCGCATAGCGCCGAGGAGAAGGCCGCCGGCTGGAATAAAGCGCCCTTCGGCATTGTCGGTCTTGAGGCCGCCGTGCCGCTCTGTCTCACTGAGCTTTATCACCGGGGCGTACTTACGCTGTCCCAGCTTATCGCGCTTTTTACCGTCGGCCCCAGGAAAGTGCTTGGGCTGCCCATTGGTAGCCTCGCCCTCGGCGCCACCGCCGATGTCACCATCCTTGATCCCGACGCCGAGCATAGCATCAGCGTTGAGTCCTTTGCGTCCCGCTCTCGTAATTGCCCATACGAGGGCTGGAAGTGCCGCGGCAAGGTCGTCGGCACCCTGGTCGGAAATACTCGTTTTCTATCCGCAGATTACGCAGATTAACGCAGATTTTTTTTGAGGGAGGGCTGCTTGGTGGTAGAAGGTTTTTTTCTATCCGCAGATTTCGCCGATTAGCGCAGATTGTTTTTGAGGGGGAGGGTTGGTTGGTGGTTTGAAGGCTGCTTGGTGGTGGAAGGTTTTTTCTATCCGCAGATTTCGCCGATTA
>JAAZKQ010000424.1 GCA_012799755.1 Lentisphaerota bacterium
ATCACCATTCGCGGCTGCGACATCTACTACATCGGCGGCGCCCATCAGTTCACCCGCCCCGACGGCAAGCCTGTGCGCTTCGGCAATGGCATCGAATTCTGGGGAAACGCCAAGGACAACCTCGTCGAAAACTGCCGTCTCTGGGAAATCTACGACGCGGCGCTCACCAACCAGGGCCGCTACGACACCGAAGTCAATATCACCTACCGCAACAACGTCATCTGGAACGCCGAATTCTCCTTTGAATACTGGAACCGCAAGCTCACCGAAAACATCACTTTTGTGAACAACACCTGTGTTGACGCCGGTCACGGCTGGGCCCACGCCCAACGCCCCGATCCCAATGGCGCTCACCTGATGTTCTACTAAAATCGCGCCGAAACTCGCAATTTCGTCATCAAGGACAACATCTTTGTGCAGACCACCCACGCCGGCATGCGCATGGACCTCGACTGGCTTGACACCATCACCATGGATTACAACCTCTGGTACGTCGGCGACAAGCCGATCTACCGCCTGGCCAAAAATAATCGCATCATGCTTGAACAGCTGCCCGAGTTGCAGAAGCAATTCCCCGTTGATGTCCATTCGCAATTCGGCATGCCGGTCTTCATGGACGCCGCCAAACGCGACTACCGCCTGGCGCCGGACTCCATCGGCCGCAGCGGCGCTTCCGACGGCGGTCCCTTCGGCGCCCGCGCCCGCCTGAAGGACTGACGTTGTTCGCTGCTTATACTCCGTCTGAATCACCCCACAACCACAGGACTCACCATGAAAATGCTGCCCTTCGCCCTCTCTCTTTGCGTATCCGCGACTGCGGCGACCTACTACGTTGATTCCAGCGCCGGCAATGACGCCGCCGATGGCCTCAGCCCGCAAACGGCTTGGCAAAGCTTGGCAAAGGTCAACCGCAGCCCTGCTCAGCCAGGCGACCAAGTGCTGTTCAAGCGCGGCGGTCTCTGGCGCGGCAACCTGCGCCCCGGCAAGGGCAGCCTCGACCACGTGACCCGCTATGCCGACTACGGTGAGGGACCACTGCCCATCATCCAAGGCTCCATCGCCGCCGATGACCCGGCGCTGTGGGAACAGCTTCGGCCAGGCCTCTGGCGCACAACCACGCCGACCATCGGCGAACGCACAGCCCTTGACCGTGAATTCCGCACCGGCCATTGGGCCTGCTACTTCGAGGCTGACGCCAGCGCGCATGCCTTCAACCACGGCGGCGAAAAAGGACATGTGGTCGTCACCCTCAATGTGAGCAAAGCCGGCACCCATCGCAATCATATCCAGTTATGGGGGCCGGTCGTGCCTTATTTTGACGACACGCTGATCATCACCCTCCGCGCCCGCAGCAAAATGCCCATCAAACTCAAGAATATTGACGTCCTGCAGGAACAGACGCCATGGCGCCGCTTCGCCAATGGCCGCTGCGACACCGAACTGCGAGACGAATGGCAGGAGATTGAGATTGTCCTCAATCGCATCAGCGAGATCACCCCTGAACCCATGAAACTGCACTTCGGTCTCGGCAACCAGCTCCGCGACGGCGAGGAAATCCAACTGCAAGTCCTTAAAGCCGAAATCGCCAATAAAGTCGGCGGTCTCGAACTAGCTACCGACGTCGGCAACATCATCTTCGATCACGGCAAAGCCTGCGGCTGGAAAAAGTGGGGCGTGGACCAGCTTGACAATGTCGGCGACTACTACTACGCCCCGGACGAGCAGTGCGTCTATCTGCGCTACGATGGCAACCCCGCTGAGCTCCACAAGAGCATCGAACTGGCCATGCGGGGCCATGTCGTTAATCACGGCGGTCGCAAGAACATTCTCTTCGAAAATCTCGCCATTCGCTACGGCGCCAGCCACGGTTTTGGCGGCGGCTCATCTGAACGCATCACCATCCGCGGTTGCGACCTCTACTACATCGGCGGCGCCCATCAGTTCACCCGCCCGGACGGCAAGCCCGTGCGCTTCGGCAACGGCATTGAATTCTGGGGAGACGCCAAGGACAACCTCGTCGAAAACTGCCGTCTCTGGGAAATCTACGATGCGGCGCTCACCAACCAGGGCCGCGAGGACACCGAGGTCAACATCACCTACCGCAACAATGTCATCTGGAATGCTGAATTCTCCTTCGAATACTGGAACCGCAAACTCACCGAAAACATCACTTTCGTGAACAATACCTGTGTTGACGCCGGCTACGGCTGGGCCCACGCCCAGCGCCCCGATCCCAATGGCGCTCACCTGATGTTCTACTCAAACCGCGCCAAAACTCGCAATTTCATCATCAAGGACAACATCTTTGTGCAGACTACCCACGCCGGCATGCGCATGGACCTCGACTGGCTTGACGCCATCACCCTGGACTACAATCTCTGGCATGTCGGCGACAAGCCGATCTACCGCCTGGCTAAAAACAATCGCATCATGCTCGAACAACTGCCCGAACTGCAGAAGCAATTCCCCGTTGACGTCCATTCGCAATTCGGCATGCCGGTCTTCATGGACGCCGCCAAACGCGACTACCGCCTGGCGCCGGACTCCATCGGCCGCAGCGGCGCTTCCGACGGCGGCCCCTTCGGCGCCCGCGCCCGCCTCAAGGATTGACACAGCACCTGCCTCGTCCAAACAATCCCAGCAGACCAAATAGCTTCACTCTATCAGTCTGTAAAGGCAGGCAGAATGGAGTGGTCTAACGGACGCGCTTTGCGCCGCATAGACAGCCGAGACAAGTACAACTCAACCAGCAGGCCCACCATGACAAACCGCTTCCAAAAAGTACCCGTCGGCACCGTCAGCGTCGGTGGTGAAATCGGTCGGCGCCTGAACATCAGCGCCGAGAAGATTCTCCATCATCTTGACCTCGAAGGCACATTTGCCCGACACTTCAAGCAGCGCCGGAGCGAACCGGAAGTCCCGGGCGGCTTTGTCGGTTATGGCATGCTCCTGGACGGCATCGTCAAGGCTGCCGCGCGCGGCATCGGCGGCGAGGAACTGCGGCGTTTGAAGGACGAACGCATCGCCGAATTGATTGCCACTCAGTCCGCCGACGGCGCCATCACGGCCTTTGCTGACAAGATCGGCTTCTGGGACAACCACGAGCAGGCCTACATGATCCAGGCATTCGTCCTCGACCGCCGCCACGCCGGGAACAAGGAAGCTCTCGCAGCGGCACTACGCCTCGGCGACTTCCTGATCAAGCGCCAGACCGGCCTGAACCTCGGTCTGGAAACGGCTTTTCTCATGCTCTACCAGGAATCCGGCGACAAGCGCTTCCTGGACTACTGCGTCAATCAGTTCAAGCTTTGCAGCAATCTCGATGTCTACAACCGCATGCTGACTGTCAACGGCATTGCCCACGTCTACACCTGGATCGCCCGCGTCCTTGCGCAGCTCCAATACGCGCAAATCACCGGCGATGACCGAGACGAGCTCTTTGCCGGCGCCAGCGAACTCTACGCCCGCGTACTCCACGGCGGCTACGCCTCCATCACGGGCTCCTGCTCCGGCGGCATCAACTGGGGTGAAATCTGGGACGATAGCCAGACCGGCCTCGGCAAATGGGGCGAAACCTGCGTATCAGCGTACCTCCTGCGTTGCAGCATCACCATGCTCGAACTCGAAGCCGACAGCGTTTACGGCGATCTCTTCGAACGCGTGCTCTACAATGCTTTCTTCGGCGCTCAATCCGCCGACGGCCGCCGCCAGCGCTATTTCATCCCCTTCAATGAAGCCGGCCAGTGGTACGAAAATGAAACCTACTGCTGCCCTAACAACCTGCGCCGGATGATGTTTGAACTGCCCGACGCCATCTTCTTCCAAAGCCCCGATGGCTACGCCGTCAATCTCTATGGCGATGCCACCCTCAAGCTCCCCGATATCCACATCGTCCAGAACGGCAATTACCCCGAAGACGACAGCATCACGATGACTGTCACCGCTAATCGCGACATGACATTGCAACTGCGCATTCCCGCGTGGTGCCGCCAGGCAAGCATCCATCTTGACGACGAGCCTTTCAGCGCGCCGGGCGGGGGCTGGTTCAGCCTGCGCCGGCGCTGGTCCGGCAGCCGGCAGCTGCGTCTGAGCATGCCCATGACGCCACGCCTCGTCCGCGGCACCATGGCGCAGCAGGGTCGGGCGGCGCTCATGCGTGGCCCTTTGGTGTACGGCGTGGAGCCGGAACGCAACAAACTCAACGGCCACGCCATGGACCTGCTCGCCATCAATGGCCGCCCCGAGTATCTTGCCGACAAGGGTCTCATCCGCGTCCCCTGCATGATTCCCAACCAGAAACACCCAGAATTTGACGTCCTCTTCAGCCGTTTCGCCGGCGATAAGCGGGCACGTAGCTTCTTCCCCCTGTCTGCCCCCTGCGCCCTCGTTGACGACGAACTGTTCCGCAAAAAACAACGTTGAGCAATGCCGGGCGCCAAAGGGCAGACACGCGCCCCGCCCCCGTCCACCCCGTCAAAATAATGTGATCGGTCAGCCATTGCCTGTTGCCTTGTAATGGAACCCATCTTTCGTGTTTGCTATGTCGCACGCTTATAGCGTGCAATTTTTTTGGGGAGGCTTACCCAGGGCGTCGCGCCTTTGGGCGCTTGCCTTGGGCTGGTATGTGGGGCCCTTTCAGGGCATTGCCGCTTTGCAGTCGCTTGGCGCCGTTTGCGGGATCATGTCACGCTGCGGACTACAAGCCCGCAGCACGGCCGGCAAACAGGCGCTATCCCGGTGAAAGTGGACAAGACAGACAGCCGTGGACAACATGTGCCATCGTCCATAGCGTCCATAACGTCCATAGTGTCCATCTTGCGCCGTAGGCGCTTAACCATGCTTAACCCCAGCCTTCAGGCTGGGGTGGGCAAGCTCCCATGAGCCAGTGCCTTGTAAAGGCACTACAGCTGAAAAGACCGCCGGCGCGACCAGTATCAATGGGTGACCGGTTACAGAACATCGGCAAGCGGTCAGCCATTGATAACCGTGCCCCAGTGCGCGACACAAGCACTCGTTGAAAAGCAAGCTCGGAGAGCCGGCGCCATGAGTACCCCCAGGTGGAGCGGTGCGAAGCACTGCGGAACCTGGGGGTACTCATGGTATTGCCTCGCCGAGACGGGCGGGGGCAGTATGTGCACCGGCCATAGCAGCTTGCGGGAAGAACAATGATCAATGGGTGAGCGCTTGCCGGCAGGACGAGGGGGCAAGACTTCAGTTCGGTAAAAGTGGACTGGGTAGACTGGGTGGACGCTTTTTTCTCATACGTCCCCTATGTCCCGTGAGCACATCTTGTCAATGCGCAACCGATTGCTCGCCGGCTGGAAACGAACGGCTCGTTCGGACAGACTGAGCTTATCGGCGTATATTTACCGGGTCATGACAGCTTGACAGTCCGCCAGACAAGCCTTGGCAACTGCCGGACCATCCATTCCCGCCATCACCAGTGTTCCGAGAGATCCTGATGGAGAACAAAACGCCATTTAACGGGTTGCAGAAACTAGATGTGCTCGTCAAGCTATTCAGCTGGTTGACGATTGCGTTGCTCTTGGCTGCGGTGATTGCGAAAAAGGGCCTTGGGAGGTCACTCTGGCCGTCTTGGTTCGATGTCTGGATCATGCCGGTGCTGGTTGCTGCTGCAGTCGGCTATCTGACTAACAACATCGCCATCTGGCTTCTCTTCAAACCCTACGACAAACACTTCGGCTTCATCCAGGGTGTTATTCCGCGAGAGAAAGCCAACCTGGCTGTTAAGCTCAGCACAGTTGTTTCCGAAAATCTGCTGCCGCCGCCAGAGCTGGCTAATCAACTCGGAGCCGTTGCCAAGAACTATTTGCAAGACCCGTCCTTGCTTGAAGACATCCGGGAAAAAGTCAATATCTATCTGAAAAAGCACCAATCGGCCATCGCGACCTTTCTGATCCCCTATCTTGAGCAGGCGCTCCGTACTGCTGTGCAGCGTAATTTTACTCCTGAGAATCTCTATGCGCTGTTCGATGACATCGTTGTGAAATGGCTGGACGTCCAAGAGAACCGCCAGTTGGCGGCAACGATGATCATCCGTGAAATCAAGCTGAAAACCCCCGAGCTGACCGTCGCCATCAAACGGCAATTGCGCGATGGTACAGAGACCTACCTCCGGCAGGAATATCCGAGGCTGTGCAGTTGGCTGCCGGTCAATGACCTGGCCGCCAAGCTGATTAATCACCTGAACTGGGAGCAGATTCAGCGGCAGCTTGAGGCTCGGCTGAGCGACGAGGAGACCCATGAGGCCATCTGCGAGCAATTGGTTGAGCTGTCGCTCAAAATTCGCGACCACCTGCAAAACCAGGTGGCTGCCGGGAAACTGCAAGAGTGGCTTGCCGAACACCAAGGCAAAGCAGAAAAGCTTCTCCGCAGAGCCATTGAAGAAAACCTCCCCAGCCTAGTTGATCAATGGTTGCGGCGAGATCAGGTCTGGGATGCCGTCGTCAACCATCTTCTGCCACCGGCCCAGGCTTTCATTCTTGAACGCTTGAAAAACGACAAGAATGCCATTATCCGCCAGCTCGATGTACCTGGAAAAATTGAGAAGTCCATTATGGCGATGGATATGCGTCAAGTCCACCGGACCATCAACAGTGTTTCCGGGCAGCACTTGGTGGCGCTCCAGCTGCTCGGCTATCTGCTTGGAGCTATCGCCGGCCTTCTCATGATTTTTACTACTTGAAAAATGGCTGGCGGTCCGGTCAAGAAGCGCAAGGGATGAGTAATCGGTCAGTAAACGCCCCGGTGGGGCATACACCGGGGACAATTTGCCGGAAACCCACGACACATCGTGGTGGCTGATCACGTGGCAGCTTTCATAAGGCCATGGATACGATGTAGCCCCCCAGCCTGAGCGCAGTCCGTCCCCCGCGTGCGACCTTATGAGGATGGTTTTTTCTGTCGCATGGCAAAGACCGCGCGCTGCTGTCCGTTCCTCGCGCGCGCGACCTTATGAGGATGGAAGTCCCCTAGGGCGGGTGGGCTGGAATG
>JAAZKQ010000425.1 GCA_012799755.1 Lentisphaerota bacterium
GCCGCTTCTACTCTGGCCGGAAGACGAACGCTTGATGGGCAGAACGCCCCTGGAGGCGGCGGGGCGGGAAAGCGGCTGGAAGCCGCTTCTACTCTGGCCGGAAGACGAACGCTTGATGGGCAGAACGCCCCTGGAGGCGGCGGGGCGGGACGGGAAAGCGGCTGGAAGCCGCTTCTACTCTGGCCGGAAGACGAACGCTTTGAGTTCGCGGGCGCAGTTATTTTTTCAGGTCGGCGAGGGTATTTTCGTCAACTTTGAGTCTTAGTTTCAGGTATGCGCCCCGTCCTTTGTTGCTGCCGCCGGTCAGGTCGGAATCGAAGGAATCGAAGGAATATCCGGCTGACAGCCAGAGGTTTTTGATGACCTTGACGCCGAATTCGATGAAGCCGCCATGGGAGATTGCCTGCACATCATGGGCATTGAGCATGCGGTAGCCGATGCTGGTGTCAAAGCGTTCGCTGAGGTCATAAGAGAGGCGGGCGCTGACCAAGTCGGTGTAGCACTGCTCGCCGTAGTCGCTGACCAGTTTACCGGCGTATTTGGCCGCTACCTGGAGGCGTTTGCTGAACTGATAGATCATTTCCAGAGAAGCGATATAGCTGTCGGTGTCCATGCCGATAGTGGAGGTTTTATCGCTTTCATGTTTGTATTCGAATTTCTGCAACAGGTTGAGGCGGTCATGGGAAATCGGGCGGTAGGAGAAGCCGGCCAGCAGACGGGAAACGGTGCGGCTGCCTTGCTCGTCAAAATCATCCCGGAAGTAGCGTGCTCTGCTGAGGAAGGAGAGTTCCCGGCTGAGTTTGCCGGCCATTCCCAACTCCGCCAGCTGCGTGGTGGAATCACTGGCATCGCGGTATTCCAAGCGGGAGGTGATTTTCAGCGTGTCATTGGGCAGGTATTCGGCGGCGGTGGCGATCGCGAAAGCATCCGGGCGGTTGCGACGTTCTTCGCCGCGCGTGGTTTTCTGGTTTTCAACGCTCAGGTTGCCGGAGAGCGTATCGGTGAGCCGGAAGGTATTTCGCAGACCGATGCTTTGCTGCAGGGCTTTTCCGTCCATGCCGTCGGCCAGGCGATATTCCTGGAAGCCGACGGTATTTTTGGCGATGTCGGCTTCCATGCCGAAGAGTGTGTTCAGCTCACTGCGCTCGGTGTATTTGGCGCGTTCCTCCTTGATGAAGAGCCGTCCTTTGCCGGGCATGTGATATTGCAGGCCGACTTGGCTGAGGCTGGTTTGGGTATCTTTCAGTTCCTGCGTATGGCTCAAGGTCAGCGAGAGGTTTTTCCAGAGCTGCGTTTCGCCGGCAAGGGTCAGCGCCAAGGAATCATCGAGAGTCTCTTCATGGATATCAAATGAAGAACGCCCCAAGGATTGGAATGGGCGCAGAATGGTCACTGGAATCGGCTCGTCACTGGAATTTTCATGGCTGAGCTGCAAGGCGATTTTGCTCTTCGCGAACTGTTTTTCAAGTTTCATTTTCGCCAGGAACTGCGTGTTGTCGTAGAATCGGTCATGCGTATCAATGACCTGGCCAAAAAGGCTGGTTTTCTCGTCGAACTTGTACTCCAGGTCGAAGGCGCTTTCGCGGCGGCCACGTTGTACATCGGTGGCAGAGAGGTTCTGGAAGTCTTCGCCGATATCGCGGTGATAGGCGTGCAGGGTGAGGTCTTCCAGCGGTTTGCTTTCGAATTCGACAGACCAGGCCTGATCGCCGGCATTATCAAGGCCTGGATTGCTGTCAAACAGCGAGTCACTCTGTGCGATTTCGGCTTTCAGGGTGCTGTTGGCCGGCAGACGCAGGGTCAGATCGGTGCCGAACAGGGTCTCGTCGTGGATCGGATTTTCCTCGACGATTCCGGTCAACCCGAGGTCCAGGTTCTTGGTCAGTTTGACGACGGCGCGGGTGCCGTAGTTGAATTCTTTGTCGGCGTCGGATTCGTATTCATAGATGACTGAAATGTAGATTGGATTCATATTTTCGTCCGAGCTGGGCACCGGCGCCTTGAAGAGGATTGCTCCTCTCTCGTAATCCATCTCATAATCCGTGCCGCGGGATTTGCTTTCGCTGGACAGAATCTGCCCGGGCCGCTCGCGGTCGCGCACTTCGAAGACGACTCGTTCGCTGCCGTCAATAACACGCCCATGGGTCAGGAAATAGTAACCTGATATTCCCCGCCCGGCGATGACATCAACAACCTGGACTTGGTCGGAATGGGCGACAAAGCTGCTGACTTTAAGACGTTCGGTGTTCAGGTCGGCCTTGAGACCGGTGAAGGTACGCGTGTACTTGCTCAAGGTGGTGTCATTGAAGTCGGTATTGAAATCTCCATAGAGCAGGTGGGACTTGCCGTGATCGAGGCGCAGGTAGAGCTTGTCGCGGGATTTGGCATCAAAGCCGCCCTCGCTCTCGTCGCCATAGATCGGATACTTGTCCTCCGAGTCCGGGTCGGTCGTATTTTCGCGGAAGAAGTCATCGCGTTCCGGCTGATGTGAATCATAAGCGGCAGTCAGCAACAGATTTTCACTGATTTTCCCCTTGGCGAAGAAGGCGCCGCGAAATCCTGCATAAGAGCCTTTTTGCGCCCAGTCGTTGCTGCTGTGGGTCATGCCGGAGAAATCGTCGCCGCTGCCGCGCCCGATGGTCAGTTCGCCGACGCCCAGCAGCAGGAAGTCGCGAAGATGTGGCGCGAAGAAGATTTCCCGTTTTGCGGTCACGGCATCGAAGGTGGCGTGAATGGTTGCCTGGCCGCTTTCGCGCGGGGCGCGGATGGTGAAGCTGGTCACGCCATTGCGGTATGGCAACTGATGGCCGACGGTCGTGGGATCAAGGTCCTCTTCGATGATTTCGCCGGCGGACAGTTCGACGCTCATCAGGCCGTCGTAACGGATCGGCAATTTGTCGCGATCATAGACGGCAATGCGCACGTTGAGTTCGGACTGGCCGTCGGCGCAGAGCTCCTCCTTTTCAGGGGTAATCAGAATCATGTTCGGCGCGCCCGGGCAGCGGACATTGATCGTTTGCCGCCCGCGTACATTGCCGAAGTTGTCCCGCATTTCGACTTCAAGCAGATTCCGGCTGCCGGATTTCAGCGGCACGTTGATGTATTCATACAGTGCAATCCGCTTGGCAGGATGAACCATGCTGCGACCGAGCTGGCTGGCCGGCACCACGTCCCCATTGACTTTCAAGGTCAGCGGCGCACCCTGAGCAGCCTTCAGCATCACATTGATCTGATCGCCGGCGGCAATGCCGTCATCCGACGGGCTCAGGATGGCCAGCTCGGGCGTCATACTCTCGAGGCGTTCCTCCCAAGTGGGTTCGGGCGCGGCCGGCTCGACCGCGGCTTTTTGGGCCGGCGTTTCGGTTTTGCTTGTTTTTTCCTTGGCCGGCGGTGCTTCTTTGAGGGCGAAATTGGCTTTGTAGAGACCGCCGGGCTGATGGATATCAACGAATTGCGAGTTGCTGCCGCCCATGAAACGGTTGCCGGTTGGCAGGGCTTTTTCGGCGCTGACGTCGAGTCTGAGGACATGGGTTCCGGGACTGACATCCGGCATTGAGTATTTTCCGCCGGCATCGGTGATGACCCAGCGTCCATCTTCCATGTAGATGGTCATATCCGGCACGCCCTCTTCGTCGTCATCCTGGATGCCATTGCGGTTGCGGTCAACGAAGACTTTACCGATAATCGTAGACTGCCCGGTGAAGACGCCCTCGTTGATGATCAGCTTGTGACGGGCGACCGGGGAGCTGATGCTGCCGGTGCTGCTGTTGCCGCAGACAAAGGCCGCATTGGTGACCTCATGGCGACGAACATTGCTGCCGACTTGTACACGGTAGCGCAACTCGAGCTGATCGCCGGCTTCCAGATTGCCCAGCTGCCAAATCAGAGTCTGATCCTGCTTCACTGCCGGGTCCTCGATTTTCTGCCCGTTCAGGCGGCTGGTCCGCTTCAGGTAGAGCAGGCCGGTCGGGAGATGGTCAACGACTTCCACATTGGCTGCCGGACCATTGCTGCTGCTGATTTTCAGCAGATATTCGACGGTATCACCGACGATGGCCGAAACCCGGCTGGCTTCCTTGGTGATGCTCAGCTGGGATGCCGGCGGGTCCACCGGCAGGTCAATGGTCAGAGAGGTCTCGCCCATGCTGAACTCCTCACCGCGGCTGCCCTGCTGAACGCTGCCTTTCGGCGCCGGATTTTTGCTGGCGAAGGCATAGTCACTCAAGCCGGTTTCCACCCAGAGGCGGTAGTTGCCTGCCGGCAGCACGGGCCATTCGTATTCGCCCTTGCTGTTGGTGGTCAGTGGATTCTGTTGGATGGCGCCGGGATGCGTTGCCGGATCAGGCAGCTCCGCCTTGTCAGCCGGAGCCGGCTGATAGCCCGGTTCCGGCAACGCGGCAGTTCCCTTCAGCAGCCAGACTTTGCTGGATGCAACGCTTTTGCCGGTGACTGAATCATAGACATAGCCTTTCAGGCCGCGGACCTTCTCGCTGATCAGAGTCTGCACAGTATTTGACTTGAGCAACGCCATGGTTGCGGCGCGGATGCCGGCCTGATTGACCAGGCTTTGCCCAGCCGCAGCTTCTGCGTCAAGCGTGACCTGGAAGCGGAGTTCGCCGCTGCCGCCGGGCGGCAGGTCCGGTACCGTGCAGAGCAGCTGTCCTGCATTGACGCTCACCGGCAAGCTGGCCGAACCCGGGACGTACCGGGTGCCGGGCGGCAAGGTGTCGCTCAGCTCAATGCCGGTGGCGGTCAGCGGTCCGATATTGCGATAGTGCAACGTATATTGTATCTGCTCACCGGGCGCCACTGCCGTGGCGGGCAGAGCAGTTTTGTTCAATTCCAGAATGACCCCGGCGGCGACGAGCGCCGCAATGGAGGCCTTTTCTTCGCTGGCCAGATTGGCGGCTTGCAAGATTGCAGTGTTGGGTATGACAGAATCCGGGCCAATGGCATCGGGGGCGCCGGGCGGATAATCTTCGGGACGACGCACCCGGGTGCTGACGGTGACCAGGCCACCCTGGCCGGGCGCCAGATCACCCAGATGCCAGCGCACGCTGCCGCCGGCGCGGGTGGCAATGAAGACGCCATTGCCGGAGGCAGACTGGAAGCTGACAAAATCAGACAGTTGGTCGGTAAGCACGGCGTTGATGGCGGTGATATCACCGACGTTGCGATATTCGATGGTATAGAGCAGTTCTTCGCCCATGTAGACTGGACTGGAATGCTCCAGCCGGATGATTTGCAGGCTGGGCGCTCCCGCGAGGAAAACGGAGGCGCTGGCAGTGATTCTGCCGTCAATCGCACCGGTTTTATTGCTGTAGGTGACGACAACCGTATTTTTGATTTCCTGGCCGGGAAGAGCAGGAACCGCCGAGAGCGGCAGAATCTGCCAGAACCAGAGAAGAGCGCTCAGCCAGACTACAGCCTGGCTGAAAAGCCCTTTCCTGGTGATTGAGCAGATTCTGTCGTTCATGATGTTAAAACACGGCAAATTTTAGTCATGGACCAGTAGCGCCTCTACGAGGCGCCCTGAGCTTTGGGGACATCCCGCCCCCAGGCTGAAGTCTGGGGTTAAGCATGGTTAAGCGCCTACGGCGCAAACACTTACACCTATTTTTCCTATTCATGCGTCCATGCATTCAGGAGTGGGAGAGTAAACAGAAATCGCAACACGCGACGGTTGCGCCGCCCTGGGTGAAACGGAGTATTGGTTTGAGCCCTGTAAGGGCGTCTGGAGTTTGGCAAAACGCAGGGCTGGTCTAACAACCCCAACGGGGTTGCCATCTTCAAAGCCCATTGAACCGCCAAGACGCCAAGAACGCCAAGAGTACCAACAACCCCAACGGGGTTGCCATCTTCAAAGCCCAGGGTTGGCCGCACAGCGGCCTACCCTGGGAAATGAGAACCATCCACCCTCTGCCTTCCTTTCCCTCCCTCCTCCCGCTCCGCGGGAGGAGGGAGGGAAAGGAAGGCCTGGAGTTTTGCCAAATTCCAGGCACGCTGGAAGCGTGCCACATAGTAAACCCGAAAGATGGGTTCCATTGCAAGGCAACAGGAAATGCCTGTTATCAATGGGTGACCGATTACCTTGAAAAAAAAGCGTTTCAACTTTTTCCGACTTGCAAAAACATCTTTGCGAATTATATTATAAATTCTGCACGCATTACCAGCATTTAATCATGTCCGTTGTAATAATTGAGCTTTACCATGATGAAGACTTATCTGCCCAAAGTTAATGAAATTGAGCGCAAATGGTATATCATTGACGCCAACGGCCTAGTCTTGGGACGCCTGGCGGTACAGATAGCCAACATGCTGCGCGGCAAGCACAAACCGATTTACACCCCCCATCTTGACTGTGGCGATTACATCGTTGTCATCAATGCTGACAAGGTGGTTCTGACCGGGCGCAAGGAAGAACAGAAAGAATATCAGGACTTCACTGGCCATATCGACGGC
>JAAZKQ010000045.1 GCA_012799755.1 Lentisphaerota bacterium
GCTTGTCTCACGCGCAGGTGCGGTGCCTTCAGGAGTCCCCGGCGTCGGCCAAGCAGTCCCCTGGGCCAATGTGTCATTCCCCGCAGTCCCGGGCGTCCCGGTTGTCCAATCCATGGGATCATGCCTTATGAGTCGTGAGTCCTCGCCCCGGCGCCGCCGCCAATGAGTCCAAGCGGTCTCAGGCCCCCTGGGACCGGTCAATTATCAATGAGTAACCGCTCACGGCGTGTAAGCAGTCACCCATTGATAAAGTGGACATGGTGGACATGGTGGACATGGTGGGCATGGTGGACAGGCACCTGTTTCCTGTCCGTTCTGTGGAACCAGGCGCGCCTGTTCCCCGGTTGTGCTGCGGGCTTGTAGCCCGCAGCGTGACATGACCCCGCAAACGCATCACTTTGCGCCGTAGGCGCTTAGCCATGCTTACCCCCAGGTTTTAGCCTGGAGTTGACAGCTCCCCATGAGGCAGTGCCTTGTAAAGGCACAACAGCAGAAAATGACCACCGGCACGACCAATGATCAATCGGTGACCGATTACAAGCAAGCGCTGCGTTTCGCGTCCGGCAGCCGCCGCCCCGCGGTCTTGGCGTTACATTAAAGCGCACGACCATCCACGCTACGCCTTCCGCCGCACTCATCTCTCCAGGTCCGATCATGATCCAAATCACCAGCGTTCAGAATCCCAAAATCAAACAAGTCGTCAAGTGGCGTGATCGCCGTCATCGCGACCGCGATCAGAAGGTGCTGGTCGAGGGCTACCGCGCCCTCACCCGAGCCATCGCCGGCAACTATCCCATTGACGAACTCTATATTTGCCCGGAACTCTTTCAAGGCGAAAATGAGGGCGCGCTGATCGCTGCCCTCGAACAACGAGGGGCAACGCTCTACGAGGTTGCCGCGCCGGCTTTTCACAAAATGGCCTATCGCGACAGGCCCGAGGGCCTTCTCGGCATTGGCCCGCAACGCCATCGCGGACTTGCTGAACTCGAAGCAATCATCGCCACCCAAGGGCCGGAATTCTATCTCGTTTGCGAGCAGATTGAAAAGCCCGGCAATCTTGGCACCATGCTCCGCTCAGCGGATGCCGCCGGCGTCAGCGCTATTATCCTCTGCGATTCCCGCACTGACCTCTTCAACCCCAATGTCGTGCGCGCCAGCACCGGCAATCTCTTCACCATGCCTATTGCGGAAACGACTTCTGCCGAGGCGGCCGCCTGGCTGAAGAAGCGTGGCGTCCAGCTCATCGCGTCATCACCACACGTCGCCACGATTTACACGGCAGTGGACATGACCGGGCCGGTCGCCATCATCGTCGGCGCCGAGGAATTCGGCCTCAGCGACTTCTGGTTGCAAACGGCCGACGTCTGCGCCAGACTGCCCATGATGGGCGAGGCCGACTCACTCAATGTCGCCACTGCCACGACCATCATGCTCTACGAAGTCCTCCGCCAGCGTATCGCCTGTGGTGCCGTCAAAGACAGCGGCGCCGTGCCCAACGGCGCTGACTGCTGAGGATAGCCGGCAGCTTGGCGAGCATAGCGCACTCGCCCGCCAAATCACTCGCCCAAATTTTGCTGTTGCAGGTAGTCAAGGGCGTCAATGGCGTGGGTATTGCCGAGTTTGGCGCCTTTCCGCAGCCATTTCACCGCGGCATGATGGTCAATGGCGTTGCTGTCGGGATCATCCAGTCCGAGACAGATGCAGCCCATCTTCATACAGAAGTTGCCATAGTGTTTTTCAGCCTGCTCCAAGCCCTTGGCACAGGCCAAGCGATACCACTTTTCCGCTTCTTCCGGATCAAAATCAACGCCGGCGCCGCAGCAAAACATATCGGCCAATTCGCATTGGGCGGCCGGATCGCCTTTTTCAGCGCGTTCACGGAAGGTCGCTGCGGCCTTCTTGAACCACATTTTGGCCATGGCGTCATCCTGCCTGACGCCCTTGCCATTTTCGTAAAGGCATGCCAGATCACGCTGAGCGTAGGGATTGCCGCTGTCGGCAAGACGCTGATTCTGAATGGCGGCCTTGCTGTACCAAAACTCGGCCAGAGCCAAATCCGGCGTGCTGCAGCAGCCGGACTCATACAGCTGGGCCAAGCTGACCTGGGCCGAAACATTATCCGCATTGGCGGCGACGCTGTACCATTCGACCGCCAAGCGGCAGCTTTCTTCGGTGACCTCTTTACGCCATTCGTAATCTGCGCCGCGCCGAACAGCGTAATTGCAGAACATGTCAACGGCGTCAACATTCTCGAGTTTTCTGGCTTGTTTGATCCAGGTGGCGATTTGCTGCGGCGTCATGCCGACCACCCGCTCGTTATCCAGCAGCAGGATCGCCAAGTCAGTGAAGGCCATGAAATTGCCTGCCTCGCCGGCCTTGGCGAACCACTCCGCGGCCTTGTTGCAGTCCTCAACCGTGCCCTGACCAAACAGGTAGCATTGCGCCAGGCCATGTGCAGCTTCGCCTTGGGGATCGTCATGCCGTGCTCTGTGCAAAAAACTGCGGAAGGACTCTTCAAACCATTTGGTCGCCATTGCGGCATCGGCTTCAACGCCATCGCCGTGTTCGTAGCGCAGGGCCAGAAGCAGCTGAGCCTCCGCATCGCCATTTTGAGCGCGTTCCTCCTCTTCATGCAGCAGGCGCTTCTGCCAATAGCGCTGCCGTTCCTGCTCCTCAGCCGTCAACTGGCCGTCAGGATAGTTGTGCATAGCCATGATCTCCGCAGCCTGGGGGTGCCCTAGTTGTGCGGCCAAGTCGAACCAACGCCGCGAACGGGGTTGATCCTTTTCGACCTCATGGCCCATCATGTAGCGCACACCCAACGAGTAGAGGTATTGCAAAACGAGCGGCGAACCCCATTCAGCCGCTAGCCGGAACCACTTCTCAGCTTCGCTGTCGCTTTGCGGCAGTTCATCTCCCGCCCAGCAGATGACGCCCATTTCGTAGGCTGCATCGGCGTGACCGGCTTCAGCAGCAGCACGCAGGCAGGCAATGGCGCGAGTCTTGTCTTTCTGCCGCCCCCAGCCTGCTTGGTAAAGCAAAGCCAGCCTGAATTGGGCCTCGGCATCCTGCCTGTTTTCGTAGCAGTCCGCACATTCCCGACACCACTCCTGCGCCACATCATGGTCGGCACGCTGAGAACTGAAGAAAAAGAGCAAGGCGATTTCAAAGAGCCGGTCGGCGTCCCCGGCGGTTCCCTGCTCCCAGCTCCGGCGCAGGCCGCTACGCAAACATTCGCGCTCATCGCCGGCGTCAGCACCCACTTCGAGCCAGTGGTCGCAGTAGCGAGCCAACAGCTCGCCACAGAGACGATCCTCGAACGTTATTGCCACGCACAGCATCCCCCTCATCGGTGCGGGCTGCTGAGCCTCAACCAGCTTCCGCTCATCCATGAAACGCAAAGCCAGGCGCAAAACCCGACGCAGGGAAAACTTCTTTGTTGGTGACCCTTTGCTCATCCGCGTCCTCCTCATATGCACACGTCATCGAAGACGGTCCCGGCACCTGCCGGAATCCGCCATAACATTAGCGGGGAAAACACGGTTTTTCCATTCGTAATTAGCTGAATAACAGTATATTATGACTTATTAAGAGTGTGTTGACTCTTTATAGTCCACTGGCTTTCTTCACTATGATTGTGGATGCCTGCACATGAAGTGACATCCCTTGGCTGCGCAGCGCCAGAAGCGCTGATAGCCATGGGGGACCAATTGGCAAAAAGTCGTAGCCGGTCACTGAGTGATAACCGTGCCCCAGTGCAACGACACAGACACTCGTTGAAAAGCAAGCTCGGAGAGCTGGCAC
>JAAZKQ010000426.1 GCA_012799755.1 Lentisphaerota bacterium
CCCTGGGCTATCTTAGGCCGCGCCTTCGGCGCTGAAAACCAAACGCCCCTCCCCAGACCGTGCTGCGGGCTTGCAGCCCGCAGCGTGACATGACCCCGCAAACAAAAACCAAGCGTCCAGCTCCCAGCCGTGTTGCGTGTTTGCAGCCTGCAGCGTGACAAGACCCCGCCAGCCGCACTCCCGGCATCGCATCTACGCCGACAGGAGCCCAAAAACTCATTCCGTCGCAAAAATTTTGCGCAAAGCGGTCCGCAGAGTCCATTCGTTTTTCGCCCGGGTGCCGGTCAATTCAGCATGGAAAGCCCAAGTGAGCGGCTTGAGCATCATGGAGAGGATGCTGACCTCTTTAAGCGCCTCACCACTGACCAGAAAGTGCATTTTATCCGTTTCCCAGTTGTATTCGCCGGAACCATTGAGAGCAATGATGGTGCCGTCGGTTGACATGGTCGGCACGACCAAGCGCTGGCCCAAAAACTCCAAATCGGCGTCCAGAGACGAAATACGCCCCAAGTTGGACACGCGACGCTGGCTCAAGCGGCTCAGCGTCGTCATTTCGAGCAATCCGCCCAGCTGAGTCAGCAGCGGTGCCTGCCACAGTTCCGAGTCACGAACAGCAATGTGGCCCGTTCCTTCCAAGTGGTAAGGGCGACCGGCCCAACCACGCAGAATCTGCACGTGACTCTCAGCATTGACGTAGCCCGGCAAGCTCGCCGCACCCTTTTCGGCGACGGCCATTTGCGCCAGAAAACGATCCAGTGACATCTTGCGGACAATCAATAGGGTTTCGCCGCAGCTGGTCCGGGTATCGAAAAAACCACTGCTGGCCAAGGTTCCCCCGAGATACTTGGCGTCCTTGATCTGCCAATGCAGCGTGTCAGCCGTCAGTGACCAGTCGGCCTCAACCTCTTCCACCGCCAGCTTCCCATAGCTGCAATGGGGGCTTTGCAGCCGACCGCTGACCTGCAAACGAGATTCGCCGCCAAGGAAGAAGGAGCCTTCACAATGCATGCGCGACGCTTCGGAAGCGCTTACGTCCGCAAGCAGATTGCCCATGCTGGGATCAATGGCTTGCAGCAGTTTTTTGGGGTCAAGAGTACCCTCAGAGGGCAGAATGCGGAATTCACAATGGGGCACGCCCTGCAAAAAAACGTCAACTTCCGCGCGAAGAACCCCGTCCGGCACGGTCACCGTTATCGGTCGGATCATGATTTGAGTAGGCAAATCCAGGCCGACGTCAACTTGCAGCGCCGGTATGTCCGCATCGCGATAGCTGACTTTTTCAGCCGTCAGCGTGGATGCCAGGGTCAGTCGCCAGTCGCTATCGCTGCTGCTGGTGTAGATCAGGGATGGGGCGTGGATTTGCGCGGGGTGCTCGGGGTCCCACAGCACGTGCTCCCAGATTTGGCTGTAAATCTCACGTCCGTAGTCATCCATGATGAAAGGATCTGCCACCCGTGGATTGCCGACCACATTGATGTCGCTGAGCTCAAACACAAAGGGATCGTACTGGATGCGGATATTCAGGGCGATACTCTCGCCCATGGATGTCGTAGCTCGGATATTGCTGAAAGTGGTTTCGCGAGCGCTGACAGCATATTCGCTTTCAGCCACACTCAGCGCCAGCGTATCAAAACCGCCATTTTCGCTGCGCAGCGTGCCGCCAAAACGCCACGGTTCCCGACCGACACTCCAAGGCGCCAGGTCCAGCGTAAAAGTCACCGGCTGCTCCGTGCAGTAAACCAAGGGCAGAACATCATCCGGCGGGATGCGCAGCGGCTCCTGGAAACTGCGATAGACGCGATCGGGATAGATTGTACCGGCGCTCTGCAGGGCGAGATTAAGCTGGCCTTTGTCCCGACAATACAACAGTTGGCCGGCCATGCTCATGCCCGAGGCCCAGGAATCACCATTGCGCTCCTTCGCCTGAAGCTGCACAGAGAAGCTCAGCTCGCCTGCCCCGCGCTCAAGAAACTCGCCCAGATCGGTCTCAGCCCTGACGGCGAGGACATCCGCCGGCAAGTCCGGCAGCACCACGTCAAGACCATCAAGGCCGAGCCGCCCGTCGGCAAGATGCAGCCGCGCCGTCAACTCGTTCACTCCGCGCCGTAATATCTGCGGCTGCGGCTGTGTCAGCGTCGCCGCCAGCTGCCATTGCCGCCAAGCCAATGGCGACGGCTGCAAATCCAACGCCAGGGACAACTTGCGGTCATCAACGCCAAATAGTTTCTCCGGCACCCGTATTCCCTGGCGCCGCAACTGCGTGGGCAACTGTAATTGACCATTGAGTTTGCCGGAAAGCAAGTCTTTGCTGTAATCCCAACGCGCCTCGCCGCTAAGCCATTCGCCTTCAAGGTCATTGATGTCCAGACGCACATCGCGCAGGAGCACCGCGTTCTCATCCAGCGCCAGTGTAAATTGACCACGCTGGACATGCAGCTGACGCCACGACGAGGCGCCAAAGTGGCACTGCACTTCTGGACGCAATGCCTCCGCGCGCAACGGCGACGGCGGCAGCATGCCGCGGAACTGAACAGTAGGCAAGTCCTTGAGCCAAGGCGGCAATTCACTGCCATGGCGACCAAGCACTTGGGCCACGCTAAGCGGCGACAGCCGTCCCCACAATTCCGCGCTGAGCTCCTGGCATTGCAGGTCCAGGCGCAGCTTGCCCTGTACGCGTTCATCGCGACCTATGAAAAGCAGCAGTCGTTCAACCAGCGCCTCCTGGGCCGTCACCTGGAAAGTGCCACGCAATTTGCCGATGAAGACGTCGTCCAATTCGGCATCGCTGAGGCTGAAACGACCGCTGGCGCCGAGTGTCTGGGCATCAAGACAATCGCCCGTCAGCCGCAGGTCCAGGCGGGCATCACCATGGCCAAAATCACAGCGATCAAGGGCGGCGGCGGCGACTTTAATGCCGGCGACCAGTTCATCCTGGCGGCGCTGCGGGGCGCCGGAACTCGTCGCCAGTTGCTGTTCAAACCAACGGCGGCCATTGGCCAACTGCGCGGAACCGTGCAATTCAAAACCGTGAAGTCGCCCTTGCAGTTCCGCTTGCAGGCAGTCATCAACCGCCAGCCGCAGCGCCACCTTGTCAAGGCGACAAAGGAGCATGCTGCTACGCCATTCGTCAAGCAAGTTCACCTTGGCATCCGTAAGTACCACGGTGTCAGGAATGATCTTGCCGCGGCAGAGCGCCGCCAGGCGCAGGCGCAGTTGCGCCGTTTCGCTATGAATCAATGCCGGTCCGGCCGGCGTCATGACGGTCACCCCAAGATCATTGAGGACCACGCCACGAACCGCGCCAATGCGCAGCCAGCTGAACTCACCGTCAAAGCCGCTGTTTGCCAACCAAGTGCGAAGCAAGGGGCAGTGGGCGGCCGGCACGCCGCGCAACTCCAACCAACCATTGAGCGCCAACAGCAGCAGCAAGAACAGCAGCAAGGGCCGACCGAGCACCGCCTCGATGATCTTACGCAGCCATTTCACCCGTTGTCGCTCCCATTCTGTCACTACTGATGGCAAAAAAACAGCATCACACGCCGACACCAAAATATCCGTCCAGGACGCATTTGCCAAATACTATGACGTAACCGGTCACCGATTGATATTGTGAACCAAGATGTCAGCAAATGGACAACTTTGCGCCGTAGGCGCTCAACCATGCTTAACCCCGGCCTTTAGGCCGGGGTGGCGAGCTCCCCATGAGGCAGTGCCTTGTAAAGGCACAACAGCAAAAAACGACCGCCGGCACGACCGGTATCAATCGGTGACCGCTTACTACTATGACAACGGGAGAGGCTGCGTGTTGCCTGCCCCATCACGCCTTCGGATGGGCCTTGGCGTAAACCTCCTGCAAGCGCCCGATGTCAATATGCGTATAAATCTGCGTGCTGGTCAGGTTGGCATGACCCAGCATTTCCTGGACAACCCGCAGGTCCGCGCCGGCCGCCAGCATGTGCGTGGCGAAGGAATGACGCAACTTGTGCGGTGTGCTGTCCGCCGGCAAACCCGCCGACAACACGTAAACCTTGTACATGCGCTCCACCGAGCGCGTTGTCAGGCGCCGGCCCTGCTGATTGAGAAAAACCGGCCCGGGGTCCCGCCGCCCCGCCATGCCGCGCTCCTCCCGCACCCGCAGATATTCCCGGAGGGCCTTTACCGCCGGCTGGCCCAGCATGCACAGGCGCTCCTTGTGGCCCTTGCCACGCACTTTGAATACCGAGCTGAGAAAATCAATGTCGGCGCCATCAAGGCCGACGGCTTCGCTTACGCGCAGGCCGGCGCTGTAAATCACTTCCAGCAGCGCCGTGTCGCGCGCGGCGGAAAACTCCGCGTCGCTGCGTTGATCGCTGCGTGCGGCCGCCTGGCCGGCCCAGTAGGCAGCGGGCGCGTCAAGGAGCTTGCTGACCTCCGCCACGTCCAGCACCGTCGGCAGCCGGCGTGGGGTTTTGCCGCGCCGCACTTGCCGGAAAGGGCTGCTCTTAACGACGCCTTCGCGCAGCAAAAAGCGATAGAAGGAACGCAGGCTGGCCACCTTGCGATTGACGCTGCTATGCTGCAAACCCGCAGCCGCCAGCGCCATCGCATAACGCCGCGCCGTCGCCGCCGTCAGCTTCGCCCAGCTGCATTGGCCATCAACCACAATGGCCGGTGTCATCTGCACAAATTGGGCCAAATCGAGGAAATAGTTCTTCGCCGTGTGCTCAGAGCACTGGCGCTCCCGGCGAAGATAGAGCATGAAACTGCGCACGCGTTCATCACGGCCAATCTGCTCTCGGCCAGCGCGCAAATCCACTGCGTCCCCACAGGCCGCAGCTACCGTCGCCGCGTCGCCAAGGGCAGGCTGGTCGGAAGAAGCTGCGGGAGCAACGGCGTCGCTGCTGGAAGACGAAACGCGCACCGGCGACCCCTTCGCTGCTGTTTCGAACCGTTTGGCCTCAGCAGCGACCGGGCTGTTGTCGCCGCTGCCTTCTTGCGCGTTACCGCGTCGCTTGCGACCCCGGCTAGGGCTGTGCTGTTCGGACTTGTCAGGCATGGGGCGCTCCTACACTTTCAAGGCAGTCCGCAACAACAGTTCCGCAAGCATGACGGCGGCCATGACCACAGCAAGCCAGCGCCAGAGTTCCAAGGACTGCGTGGCAGGCAAAGCGGCGGACCATGCATCGCCACCGCCACTAAGGGCGCTGTCGCGTTGCAACGCCAGGCGCACATCGGCTGCATAGCGGCGTTCGGTCATGGACTCGCGCGTGGGCGCGTTGATCTCCAAGGGCCAGTCGCCAAGGCGATGCAGACCGGGGACACTCGTGTCAATGGGACGCGACGAAACGATGGCCTCGCCCAAAAGCGTGGTCAACTGCGGCAGAGCATCGCCACAGCTCAACCGGAGCACCCCGTAGTCGGACGGAACCGCGCTGAGGCAGAGCTCACGCAAGAGCGGTAAAAACGAATTGCTTAGGGCAATGTCGCTCCAGGATGGGCTGAAACCCAGGGCAAACACATAGAGCCGACCAGCACCAACAATTTTTTCTTGCAGCAGCGGCTGTCCGGCCAAAGAACTGATGACGGTCTGCGCCAACGGGTCCGGCACCAGGCGATGATGGCGAAAGATGACGAAGGTATAGAGGTCGCTTTCATCGCCTGCCGAGAAGAGCTCGCCGAGAACGCTGTCGGGATCAACGTTGCCGATGCCCAAGCCCTCGCCGCTGATCATGCCCTGCAACTGGCCGCTATAGAGCGAGGCCTGGCGCAACGAACGCATGGCGATTGCCGGCGACCGCCCCGGCGTCACCATGGCGACGCCACCGCGCTCCAGGAAAGCCCGCAGCTGGTCCAAATCGTCAGGCGCCAGCATTTCCGCTGCGCCAAGGAGAAAAATGACCTGCACGGCCTTGAAATCCACCCCGAAGAGCAAGTCGCTGGTGACGGTTTCGACCTCAAAGCGAGCCAGGCCGTCATCCTGTTCGGCCAGCATGGCCTGGCGCACGAAAAAGTCATCCAGCCGGCTGTCAACGCTGTCCTCGGGAGGCAGAACAATCAGCGCCTTGGCCGGCGGCGTGCGGCCGACCCAGAACTGATACCGATCATCAAGCTCATAGCCATCAGCATCAAGCTCGGCGACCGCCTGGCTGCCATCGGGCGCCACGCTGAAGACGACCGGCACTCGCTGACTCCGCAGCGGCGGCAATTCCAGTTCCTTGGTTTGACGTTCCTGACCGACTCTGACCGTCAAGGAGCGCTGCAAGCTCACATTGCTGAAATTACGCACAGTCACCAGAAAACGGCGGCTGCCGTTGGGCAGTTCCACGCTGCGAACCATGGTGACGCCGGCGTTCTCCACGCCGTCACGACCAACATCAAGCATCTGCAAGCTGACGGCGGCCGGTACGAGGTCGTGGGCACGCGCCCAGTCGCCCTGCTGAAAATCGCTGACGATGAACAGGCGCGCCGCCGATGCGCCCGCAAGCATGGCCACGGCTCGCCGCAAGGCCGGCTCGGGATTGCCGGGCAGCGCCGTGGCCGACCAGGCGAGCATGGCGGCAGCCTGCGCCCCCGGCGCCGGCGCCAATGGCTCCTCGCGCAGAACGTCCTGCGCATAACTCACATACGACACCTGCCAACCTGACAAATCCTTCAGCGCCTCGGCCACGAGCTCTTTGCCTCGCGTCAGTTTATCCCAACCGCCCATGCTCGCGGAGCTGTCCAGCAGGAAAACCGCGCGGCGTTCGGCATTATCCGGCGCTGCTTCCTGCTTGACCTGCCAGCGCGGGCGGGCCAGCAGCAGCACGGCCGCCGCCAACATCAGCAGTCGCAACAGCAAGAGCAAGAGGTCGCGAAGGCGGCGGCGGCCCTCCCGCGGCAACTGCGAGCGTCGCAAAAAGCGAATGCTGGGAAAAACCAGGCGTCTTGGCTGCCGGCGATTGAGCAGATGCAGAATCAACGGCCCGGCCAGGACCAGCAGCCCCCACAAAAACCACGGATAGGCAAAGGTCAGCATCAGAGCAACGCCTCCCGCCGATGCAAGTAGGCACCGAGCACATCCGCGAGATTCGCATCCGTGGCCGTCAGCAGATAATCCGTGTTATTGTCGAGGCAGTCCTGGCGGATGGCGGCCATGAACGCCTGCATGCGCTGCTGGTAATCGGCGCAGACCTCGCCCGGCGCCGTCGTGATTTCGTCGCCATTCTCGCTATCCACAAAACGCAGGGTATCGGTGAAAGGCAGATCAATTTCGTCGCGATCAAGAACCTGGCAGACCAGGCAATCGCGATGCGCCGCCCGTAAACGGCGGACATGTCGGGCCAGGCTGGCATCAGCACCATGAAAATCGGAAAGCCAGACCAGCAGACCACGCCGGCCGAGGTATTCTTCAACCAGTGTCAGCGCGGCGTCATGGTTGGCCACGCCCGCCGGCGTCACCCGTGACAGTTGCTCCATAACCCGGCGCAACTGGCCCTCGCGCTGGCCGCGCGCCGTGGCGTAAAGCATGTCGTCTGCATAAATGAAAAGCCCAAGCTGATCGCCTTGACGCTGCGCCAAGTAGGCAAAACAGGCCGCCACCATCGCCGCGTAGCGATATTTGCTGCAAACCGCATCCTTGCCCCGATAGGCCATCGAAGCGCTCGCGTCAATCAGCAACGCGCAACGCATGGTGGTCTCTTCCTGGAAAACTTTCGTGTAGAGCTTGCCGCGGCGGGCGAAAAGCTTCCAGTCAATGTACTTCAAGTCGTCGCCCGAACTGTAGCCGCGATACTGCACAAACTCGCTGCCGTAACCCTTCGCGGTGCTGCGATGCAGGCCGGACATGTAGCCATCAACTGCCAGACGCGACAACAGGCTGTAGTCCGCAATGCGGGACAACAGCGCCGGCGATAGCAACTCGTTCAAGGGAACATCAGGCATGGGGTGCGTGGATTCCAAACGGAGGATGTGGGGCAGAGGCGAAACAAAAAACGTAACCGTTCTTCCCTGGAAATCAATGCCGACATATGCGGAGAACGGCGGACGCCGGTAAGCGATCAGCGATTGATAACAGACATTTTTTA
>JAAZKQ010000427.1 GCA_012799755.1 Lentisphaerota bacterium
ATAGGCGCAACCCTGGGCTAGTATGTGGCACGCCTTCAGCGTGCCTTGCCGCCGCGGACATCAATGACTTTTATATGAGTTGAACGTTCGTCAAGATCTATGTGGACTCTTATGTGAAGAGCATTGGTCCGATCCGCCCGATCCGTCCGATCAAAAAGGCGGTCGCGGTCCCCCCCTCTCGCAAAAACCAACTATCGCATCACATGCTTTCGAGCGTGTTGATGGTCAGGGCCTGCAAGCCGTCAGCAAGAATGGCGCGCACGGTTTCGCTCAGCGCCAGTCGTGTCGTCCGCAGCGAGGCGACGTCGGCATTGAGCACCGGACAGTTGCGATAGAAACCGCTGAAGTCCTTGGCCAAGTCCAACAGGTAGCCCGCCAGGGCCGAGCTGTCCAGGTCCCGCGCGGCCTTCTGCAGCATCTCCGGGTAGAGCGCGCAGCGCAGCGCCAGCGTCCGTTCGGCGGGCTCCTTGAGCAGCGACCAGTCCAACGCGCCGGGCGCGACATCATCTGTCGCCGCCTTGCGCAACATCGAGCTGATACGGGCGTAGGCGTAAAGGACATAGGGGCCGGTGTCGCCCTCGAATTTGATTGAAGCCTGCGGGTCGAACATGATCGTCGTCTTGGGATTGACCTTCAACAGCATGAACTTGAGCGCGGCCATGCTGATGACTCGTGCGCGCTCGTCGAGATTCTCCGGCAGCTCGTCGCCGGCCTTTTCGATTGTGGCGTCGCGGGCCAGCGCTTCCATCTCGTCAAACAGCTCGTCAGCGTCCACGACGGTACCCTCGCGGCTCTTCATCTTGCCGCTGGGAAGATTGACCATGCCGTAGGCCATATGCGTCAACCGGTCGGCCCAGCTGTAGCCAAGGGCCTGGAGAATCGCGAAAAGCACCTTGAAATGGCGGATTTGCTCATCGCCGACCACCCATATCTGCTGGTCGGGTTGGTAGTCCTTCTGCTTGAGCAGAGTCGTGCCGATGTCCTGCGTGACATAGACACTGGTGCCGTCGCTGCGCAGCACGACCTTTGTGCCCAGCGACGGATCATCAAACTCAATGACGATGGCGCCATCATCGCGTTTCTTGAACACGCCGCGCTCCAAGCCGTCGTGGATAATGTCCCTGCCAAGCATGTAAGTCTGGCTTTCCAGATAGGTGTGCTCAAATTCCACGCCCATGCGCCGATAGGTCTCGGCAAAGCCATCGAAGACCCACTGATTCATGGTCTCCCACAAGGCGCGTACAGCCGGATCGTTCTGCTCCCAGGCGCGGAGCATCTCCTGCGCGGCCATGCCGATCTCGGTTTCCAGAAAGAGCTCTTCGTCACTCTTCTCCGCCAGCGCCGGTTTCTCCTGACGCAAGGTCGCCAGCTGTCGCCGCAGTTCCTTATCGTAGGCAACGTAGAAATCACCGACCAGATGGTCGCCTTTTTTCCCACTGCCGGCAGGCGTGACGCCCGCGCCAAAACGCTGATAGGCCAGCATGGACTTGCAGATGTGAATGCCGCGGTCATTGACCAGATTCACCCGCACCACATCATGGCCGGCGCGCCGCAGAATCGCCGCCGTCGCCATGCCGATTGTGTTGTTCCGCACATGCCCCAGATGCTGCGGCTTGTTCGTGTTCGGCGCCGAAAACTCAATCAGGACGCGCCGGCGCTCGTCGGCCGGCAGCGCCACCGCCGCCAGCAAAGCCTCGCGATCAGCAACCGTATCGCGCATCAGCGCCGCCGGTCGCAGGGTGATATTCACAAAAGCCTTCACCGCCGACACGGCCTCAACGTCGCTATGCTCGGCCAACTGCGCGCAGAGCGCCGCCGCCAACTCCATGGGATTGCGGCGCAGGGACTTCGCCAACGGGAAACAATTCACCGTGACGTCGCCCGTAAACTGCGGCGGACAAAGCTCCACCGGGATATCCGCCACGCTCACGCCATACTCGCGTTGCAAAAAATCACTCAGATCAGCAAGAAAGGCAAATTTCATGGTCATAACCCATCATGTTGGCTGCAAAAAAACGTTAACGAGCGAAATGTTGTGATAGAAAGAGAGATTTGACACAATGCATCTGAATCCTTGGTCTGCGCCGTAAGCGCTTAACTATGACTATGCTTAACCCCCATGCCTCGGTTTGGGAGAAATGCTCTTCCTTGGTCTGCGCCGTAGGCGCTTAACTATGCTTAACCCCAGGCTTTAGCCTGGGGGGACATGCTCTCCTCCCCCATTGTGCCCCGTGGGGGCACTACCGAATACCCGACAAACACAACCTGAAAAAACGATAACAGAAAGATTTCAACCAAGACTCCCGAACTGTAGTGCCTCTACGAGGCACCTCGTTTGAGGGTATGCTTATCCCCAGGCTGAAGCCTGGGGTTAAGCATGGTAGTGCCCCTATGGGGCAAAATTCACGCACAAATGATTGATAAGCAGCTCATCACAAGAACTCCTCATCGCTCAGGAAGAGTTTTAGTCATAGTAGTACAAGGAACCACCGATTAATAACTACACGTGTTCATCACAAAACTTTGCACATTACCAATAGAACAGGCGGCAGGAAAAAAACAGGGGCAGCCAGGCATCATTCCGCGCGAATAGCCGCGCTGTTGCCATGCGCATCCAGGCCCTCGCAAAGCGCAAACTGCCGAATGTGCGGCAACTCCGCCAGCAGAGCCGAGCGGTCGTAGCGAACCAGACTCATGCGGCGGAAAAAGTGCTCGACGCTCAGGCCGCTGAAATAACGCCCGGCGCCGCCCGTAGGCAACACGTGACTCGGGCCGGCAACAAAATCACCGACCGGCTCAGGCGTCCATGGCCCAATAAATATCGCCCCGGCGGCGCTGATACGCCCCGCCAATGCCTCGGCATCGCGGGTCATCAGCTCCAAGTGCTCCGGCGCATAGCGACTCGCCAAGGCCGCCGCCGCCGCCAAATCAGCGACTTCAATCAGGAAAACACCCTTGGCCAGCACTGTCTTGATGCAATCCGCGCGCGACAAGAGCGCGCTCTGGCGCTCCAATTCGGCGGCGACAGCCGGCAGCAGCGCGGCATCCGTGCTCAGCAGCACTGCCTGCTCGTGACCGGAGCCGTGCTCGGCCTGCGATAGCATATCCGCGGCGATATAGCGCGCATCGGCGCTGTCGTCGGCAATAATCATGATTTCCGACGGCCCGGCAACTAAATCCAGGGCCACTTCGCCATAAAGCCGGCGCTTGGCTGCGGTAACATAGGCATTGCCCGGCCCGACAATTTTTTCCACCTTGGGAACCGTCGCCGTGCCGTAAGCCAGCGCCGCCACCGCATAGACGCCGCCGAGGCGATACACTTCCGTTGCGCCGGCGACTTGACAGGCGTAGAGCAACGCGGGATTGACCCGGCCGTCCTTGCCGGGCGGGGTCACCACCACGATTTCTTTCACGCCGGCCGCAGCAGCCAGCGCCACGGTGTGTATCACCGTTGATATCAGCGGCGCCGTGCCGCCGGGGACATAGCAACCCACGCGATCCATCGGCGCAAATTGCTCACCGAGCGTCACGCCTTCGCGGGGCGAAAATTGCCAGGCCTTGGGCAAGCGCTCGCGGGAAAAGGCCGTCACCTGGCGGCAGGCCAGGTCCACGGCGGCGCGGGTCGCCGCGTCAATCTGTCCAGCGGCGGCGGCAATCTCCTCCGCCGTCACCCGAAATTGCGCCGGCGTCAAGGTCACATGATCAAAACGACTGGCATACTCGCAGACTGCGGCGTCGCCGCGCGTACGCACCGCTGCGAGAATTTCGGCGACACCGCGATCAATCTCCGGATCAAAGGCGCTGCGTTGCATCAGCGGCGCCAGCTTGGCTTCGTAGTCGCCGTCAGCGAGACGGATTATCTCCATGTTGCGTTCGTCCCTTCGCTCTACAGGAACAGCTCGCTGTCCTTGTTTACCAATTGTATGCTGTCATCAACGCGCACCAGACAGAAGTACTCCGCATCCTGGAGCAGCTTCGTGCCGTCATTGGCCATGATGTTCTTCAGCGACACGCTGGGCAGAGTGAAAACTGCACCGTGTTCGTTGAAAACACTGACTTTGCCACGGTCCACGCTCGCTCGCCCGCGCAGGCATTGCAGCTGCACCCGCTCGGTCGCAGGATCAACCAACTTGACAAAGACGACGCAGAATTTGCGCCCTTCCAGGCGATTCAGCGGTATGGTCATGCTTCGCTCCGTTCTTCCTTGCCGGCGACTTCAACACGCCATCCGGCGCAGGCAAAAATATAGCCCAACAACGCTGCCTCGCTTACGCGATTGATAGCATTGTCGGGCTTTTGAGGCGTAATCACTCTGTCGGTCGTCAGCTCAGCGCATCGCTTTCTCAAGATCGCGATTGTGTTTTTCGTTGATGTTCTTGACCTTGGACGACGCGCTTTTCTTTGCCTGGACCTGGGTTGCCCCGATACCATAGTTGACCACGCCACTGACTTCGCTGCTTACGGTGCTGCCCGTGCTTTGTTGCGCTTGCGTCTGCTGGACTTGCGGCTGCGCCTCTTGTGGCGCCGGCTGTGCAGGAGCGGTAACGGTGCTTGTCTGCTGGGGAGCGGGCCGTCTGCGTCCCTTCTTGCCGCTGTCTCCACCAACCAAGACGTAGGCGATAATTCCCAGAACAATCAGCAGAATCACAATTAGGGCTCTCATCGTCTACTCCCGCGTTATTGCCTCGTTCTTGCACACACCCCGCCGCAGTCATGCGCACAACTGCACGGGCAACACCTTTATGCCTATAGTATCGCCACTTTCCCCGTCTTTCACAAGGGCCACATGGCGTTAATTGCCAAAATCTTCGCAGCCGACGTGCTTACGCTGTTGCCGCTCAGTAACGCCGGCTGCGGCGGCGCTTGCTGATGCATCAGCAAGCTGCACTTCATAGGACAACCAAGAAAGGCGCCTGGTTCCGAGAAAAAGAGAAATCCGCGTGAATCTGCGAAATCTGCGGGAAAAACCGGCGGCGTGAATTGCCGCACGCAAGCGTGCGGCCACGGAACGACGGAAAAAAGCCCGCCTGCGTGAATCTGCGCAATCTGCGGATAAAAAAACTCCCCGCCGGCGCAATCTGCGGATAAAAAAAC
>JAAZKQ010000428.1 GCA_012799755.1 Lentisphaerota bacterium
CGCGCTTTTCTTTGTCTATCGCGGCTTCTTGCGCTACGGCGGCGATGAAGCCTATCAAGCGCCCTTGCCCGACGGCGTTGCCTCTCAGGAAAGCCAGACTACCCCGGCATGACACCGGCAAACAGAAGCTTGCAGGGACGAGGCGTCTGAACCAGCACAGATTCGTTGAGCTACTCGGTGCGAAAATCAAGCTGAACAAAGCCAACTTGCAGCTGTCGGTACCGGGCACAGATGAAGGACTGAACGCGGCGGCAACCCTCGTCCGAACAGCGAAGGACAACGGCAAACAATGATCCTGGACATACACACGCACAATTTCAAAGGCCAGGCGGATGCGGTGGCGGCGGCCGCGCTCGCTCATGGCATTGACCGCTTCCTTTTCCTCGGAGACGTCCTGCGCTACGGCGATCAACCGACCAAGGAACAAATACGACAGGTGAACAATGAAACGCTGGCGGATGTCAGGCGTTATTTCGACCACTGTCGCGGCCTCTGCTTCCTCAATCCGGACAATGCGACTGAATTCGTGGTGGAAGAGGCCGAGCGCTGCCTCGACATGCCCGAATTCCTCGGCATCAAGATGGAGATTTGCACCAACTGCCGCAGCACCCGAATGGACCCGATCATGGAAATCCTCGAAGCGCGCAATGCCATACTGCTGCACCATTGCTTTTACAAAACCACTGGCAACTGCCGATTTGAATCCGACCCCTCGGACATTGCTGATCTGGCGCGCCGTTTTCCCCGTGTAAAAATTGTCATGGCCCATCTGGGCGGCGTCGGCATCCAGGGTGTCGAGGATGTTGCCGACTGCCATAATGTCAGCATTGACAGCTCCGGCGCACAGCCGGAGGCGGGGCTGGTCGAGTATGCCGTGGAGCGCATCGGCGCCGAACGCGTCGTCTACGGCTCGGACGCGCCATGTCGTAACTTCGGGACGCAAATGGCCAGAATCCGCGAGGCAGACATCACGGAAGCACAGCGTCGGCTCATCTTTTCCGAAAACGCAAGGAGGCTGCTGGGATGGTAGCCTTTGACGTCAATCTCTCCACTGGGCGCTGGCCTTTCCGGCCCTATCGGCTGCAGACGCTGGACTTGCTGGTGCCGCACCTGGCTCAGTACGGAATCACCGGCGGACTGGTTCGCTCCAGCCAGGCGGCGTTCTCGTCGGACCTGCTATATGAGAACCGCGAGCTGGCTCAGGCTTGCCGGCCGTACAATGGCTTCAGGGCCTTGCCGGTCGTCCATCCCGGCTACGGCTTCTGGCGCGACATCCAGACGCAGGCCGTGCTGCTCCTGCCCTCCTTCCAGAACTACTCCCTGCTGGACGGCAGAACCCTGGACATGGCTCGCGCCATGGCAAAAAACGGGCATCTGTTCGTCATCGCCCTGCGCGAGGAAGACGAGCGTTCCCAGCATCCCCGCTGCCAGGTAAAGGCCCCTACAGCAGATATCCAGGCCTTCGCCGAGGCCATCCCCCAAACGCCCGTCATCGTGCTGAACGCCTTGGCGAGGGAATGCGGTAGCTGGAGCGCCGCCAATGTCTATTTTGACATCGCCTTTTACGAACCCTTCACTATCACGGAGTCCCTGCTGGCCGCCCCCAAAGGCCGCGTCCTGTTCGGGAGCCACGCCCCATTCTTCGTCGCCGGCGCGGCGCTCTCCAAGCTTCAAGCCGGCCTGCCGGAGGCGGACGCCCAAGCCATTGCCCGGGACAACGCCCTGGCCATATTGCACATGTAGCAAACGCAGGAAAAAGCTTGGCATGAGGCAGCGCTCACAAGCCATTTTTGCCCACGGGAAGCACGGGAAATTCAGGGTTGCAGCTTTGACGGCTAAGCCGGCTCCGGCCCCCCTTGCGGCAAAGTCGGCTTTAGAGAGTTTTGGCGACCGTGCTGCTCACCTTAAAAAGAGTTCCTTGTACTGCATGGGCGCATAGCCTTTGAGTTCTTTAAAACGGCGACTGAAATGATACGGATCAGAGTAGCCCAGTTCCATGGCAATTTGTCTGACGGTGGTGGAGCTTGATGCCAGCATTTCGGTGGCGATGTCCATTCTGATGTTGTCAATATAATTTTTGGCAGTCATTCCGGTTTCTTTCTTGAACAGCCGGTTGAGCTGCGAGATGCTGATGTTGCAAAACTCGGTCATGACATCAAGGCTCCAGTATTTCTCAGGGGCTTTTCGTATTTCCTCCAAAAGCTGTTCGAACACCGAATCCTTTTTCTGCACCATGTTTTTATTTTCGAAATACAAGTCCATAAGGAGCTTCTGAAGCTCGATATTGGCCATGATTTGGGCATTGTCGGAGTGATCCAATGCCAGTTCAATGACTGACAGCAGACGCCGCGCCTTCCCTATCCTGAAAACGCCGTTTTTAATGATGCCCGCCTCAAACAGGCAGTCTGCCAGCGGGCCGCAAAACGATATCGCGTCTTCAACATAGGGTTCATTCAGCCCGCCATATTTATGTTGAAAACCTGGCGCAACCAGTATCCCGTCCCCCTTTTCGACTTCTTTCATCTTGCCATCGCCTGCGCAAAACCAGCCGCGTCCATCGAACATGTGCGAAAGATCGTAAAATTCAAAACGCCGCAAAGGCATGCTTTCCGGCGACATGGGTTGGGCGGTAAACCCCCGCAAAAATTTGCATATCCACAGCCCATAGCGGCGGTGCACATCGCGGATCCCCTTCGGCAGGCGATGAAAGGCGAGAAGCGAATTAATGGTATTACTCATGGCGATTTTATCCATTCTTTAATGATTTTTAAGTAGTATAATATAAATGAAAATTGAATAATTTTTCAATTACGGGCATTAAGCGGGCCAAGTTTAAGCACAACTGAACAGGTTTGTGAAACGCATGACAATGAACACATCGCTGATCATCGGTGTTGATGGCGGCGGCACCCACAGCAAGCTGGTGGCAGTGCTTGCTGATGGAACCGTGCTTGGCGTCGGCAATGGCGAGGGCTTGAACTACAACGCCATTGGCATGGCGCCGGCAAGAGCGAGGCTGAAACGCGCTGTTGACAAGCTGCTGGAAAAAATTGGCCGCGCGGACTATGACGGCCTGTCGCTGGGGCTGTCAGCGCTGGATGCTCGCGCGGACAGCGCCACTGCCGCAGGCTTTGCCGGTGATATTTTCCCGCCCGGCAAACTTTTGCTGGACAGCGATGCATGCGCAGCTCTGATTGGCGCCTTGCTGGGCAAACCCGGCGTTATCGTCATCAGCGGCACAGGCGCCATGATTCTTGGGCTGGACGAAAATATGAAGGAGCATGTCATTGGCGGCTGGGGCTATAAACTTGATGAGCCGGGCGGCGGCTACGGCTTGGCCATTGCCGGGCTGAAAGCGGCTCTGATGAGCTTGGAGCAGATTGGGCCAGACACTGAACTGGCGCGCCGCGCCTTGGAGTTTTTTAGCGTTGACGATGCCCGGGGACTCATCAATGCACTATACGAAGAAGGGTGCGAACCGGCTGCCATAGCCAAATTTGCCCGCGTGGTTGATCAGCAGGCCGAAGCGGGAGACAGCGTCAGCATGGAACTTGCGGCAGAGCAGATGGCTATCCTTGCCAGGATGACTGGCAAAATCCTTGAGCGCTGCCCCCAGCGTCTGTGCCTCTACGGCGGGATGTTCGAACATTCCGGGCAAATGCGCCGCTTGTTTTTGCAGGAACTGTCCTCGCTATGCGCCGACGTCGAACTGCACGAAATGGAACTTCCGCCGGAACTCGGCGCCGTGCTGATGTACATGATGGAGCACGGAACGCTGAATGATGAAATCGTCACCAGAATGAAGCATACTTGGGAGCACAGGGCGACATGAGCGCAATTGAATTATACAAATGCGAGCTCCAGCAAATACTGGACAAGGTCTTTGCCGAACAACGCGAAAAGCTGGAAATGCTTGCCGCCAGGCTTTGCGACTGTGTCACAAGCGGCCATTTCCTCTATATCTTTGGCACCGGCCATGCGCACATCTTGGCGGAGGAGATGTTTTATCGCGCCGGAGGATTGGCTGCCGTCATTCCGATTCTCGACGAAGCGCTCATGCTCCATGTCAGCGCCAGCGGCAGCACCGCCCTGGAACGGCAAGCAGGCTATGCCGCCAAACTGCTTGAAAAATACAAGCTGGGCCCTGGAGACATGCTTATCGTCTGCTCCAACTCAGGACGCAATGCGGTTCCGGTTGAAATGGCTGTGGCGGCGCGGGAAAGAGGCGCCTTTGTCGTTGCCTTGACCAACGTCAAGCACAGTCAGAGTTGTTCGCCGCGAAACGCCCTGAACCTGCGCCTGCTGGAAGTCGCCGACGTAGTTCTGGACAATGGCGGCTGCATAGGCGATGCCGCCATTGATGTCGGCCTGGCCTATAAGGTGGGCGCGACCTCCACGGCGGTTGGCGCCGCCATGCTCCAGGCGATTGCCGGCAGATGCGTGGAGCTTGCCGTCCAAAGCCGGCGGGACATTGATGTGTTCTCATCCAGCAATGTTGATAATGGCGATGCCATCAACGAGCGGATTCTGCAAAAATACCAGCCATTGATTGACAAACTCTAAGGGGGTGAAAAATGCGCGCTCTGCTTAAGGCAGGTTTCGGCATCAAGGAGATTCCGTCGCCAGTCGGCACGGAGCTGTGCGGCTATGGCTACTATTTGGGGCGGCTATGCGACGCCGGCCTGGACCCGTTGCATGTACGCTGCGTCGCCCTGGCCGCCGGCGGGACCAAGTCGTTGGTGTTTTCGGCCGATCTGATCGGCTTGTCGGAAGAGCTGCATCAACAAATCCGCCATTCTGTCTCCGAAAAACTCGGATATTCCGGCCGTGAAGTGATGATTCTATGCACGCATACTCACACCGGGCCGTCCACCAACGACCTTGAAGGCTGTGGGGTGATGAACGAGGCCTACAATAGCCGTGTTCCTGCTGTCTTTCTGGCCGCCGCCGGGCAGGCCGTGGCGGATTTGGCGTTGGTGGAAGCACTGGAGGAATGTCGCCGTCCCATTGAGCCTGTCGGCTACAACCGCGACTTTCAAAATGGCCCGCATGACGCCGTCGTACGCGGGCTGCGCATTCGGCGTGCAGACCGCCCCCCTGTGGCGATAATCAGCTATCCATGCCACCCGGTAGTGCTTTGCGCCAGCCGGCAAAGCTCGGCAGACTTCCCCGGAGCGGTCTGCCGCCTGGGTGAGGAAAACGGCATGAAGACCATCCTGCTCAACGGCTGTTGCGGGGACATCAATCCATTGCGCAGACTCACAAGTGGTGACGATCCCAGGAAATTGCTGGATGATTGCGGACGGAAAATCCTCGACGGCTTTATGCAAGGCCTGCATAGCTCGGATGACATGGAACTGAAAAACGCCGAATTCAATACCACCCTGCCTCTGCTGGCAATGGGCAAAGACGAGATTGACGCCATTGCAAAACTGGGCGACAACACCAAGGTGGCGGAGATTTGGCGCGAGGCCATGCTGGCGAAGCCCCGTACTGCGACCGACGACATTATGGTGCGCTGTGTCAGGATTGGCGCAATGGTCTTCTGCTCATTGCCATTTGAGACTTCTACGGTCGTTGGCGACATTGTGCGTCAGGCTTATCCAGGCAGGAATATTGCAGTGCTTGGCTGCGCCGACCACACCCGTTCCTACCTGCCGGTGATCACTCCTGAACGGCAACATTCCTACCCCGTTGTTGCAGCGCCAATGCTTTATGGTTATCCCATCATTGCCTCTGGCGCGGTCGAATGCATCGGCGAGCAAATCGCGTCAGGGCTCCGCTCGCTAGTCGGCGATCCGTAAAACAGCATCAAGCACAAAGGAGAAAGAGAAAATGAAAACGCCTTCTATGCAAAAGGCCGCGCTTCTCGGCGGCGAGCCCGTTCGCAGTAAAAGTCCGGGATATTTCCCCTGGCCTGTAGGCGGTGAGCAGGAAAAGGAAGCCTTGCGCCGTGTGCTGCATTCCGGCGCCTGGGGAACTCTCGGCAAGGAATGCGCCGAGTTTGCGGCAAAATATGCTGAGTTCTGCCAGGCGAAGCACGCTTTGCCGGTAATCAATGGCAGCACCGCCATTGAACTTATTCTGCGTGGACTCGGCATCGGCTATGGCGATGAAGTCATCGTGCCGCCCTATACCTTTACCGCATCCGTGCATGCGATTGTTCTTACAGGAGCCAAACCCGTGTTCGCCGATATTGAGCTGGATACATTCTGCCTCTCGGCAACTGCTGTGGAAAAGGCCATTACTCCGCGCACGCGCGCCATTCTCGGGGTGCATATTGGGGGACGGCCCTTTGATTTTGCCGCTCTTAGCGCCGTCGCCGATAAACATGGTATCCCACTAATCGAAGATGCCGCGCAGGCCCATGGCAGTGAATGGAAAAACCGGCGGGTTGGCTCACTCGGCGTGGCAGCCGCCTTTAGTTTCCAGCAAAGCAAGAATCTAAGTGGCGGAGAAGGCGGCGCCATAACCACAAATGATGATGAATTGTATCAGCGGCTGTGGAGCATCCACCATAATGGCAGAGCGTGGAATTCAGCTGACATGACGTCCACTTGCCTGGGAACCAACGCACGTCTGGCTGAATGGCAGTGTGCAATTCTGCTTGCGCAACTGAAGAATGTAGACGCATGCTCTGAGGTAAGAACCAGAACCGCAGCACGACTGGACGAGGCTCTGGGAAAAATGCCATTTATCTCAGTGATGAAAAAAGATGAAAGAATCACCCGGAATTCCTACCACCTGTATTGTTTCAGATATCATGCGGAAGCGCTGGGCAATCTGCCACGCTCCGTTTTTCTCCGGGCAGTGCAAGCAGAAAATGTGGCTATTATTTCGGCGGGGTATTGTCAGCCCATATATGAAATGGGCATCTTGTATTCCGATGACTTCAAACGGATGACCGGCTCCACGTTTGAAAATCCGAAGGAGCGCCTGCCGAACAACGAGACGATTGCCTACAAGGAAGGCTGCTGGATGTATCAGAGCAGTCTCCTGGGCACCGACGATGACAGCGACAAGATCATCCAGGCCTTTGCAAAAGTCGCCGATAATGCCGAAGAACTTAAACACACATTTGCTTAGGGTGGACTGGCGCCCACAGCCCATTTTTAACCACGGATAGACACAGATGAACACGGATTTTTTATTTATAGGGTTATCGCTTGAAGAGATGAAGTTGCATGCGGATCTGTGGTTTGGGCTGTTGATTTCTTTGACGGGCCGGTCGGATCAGCCGGATCGGCATAATGCTTTGCGCCGTAGGCGCTTAACCATGCTTAACCCCAGGCTTTAGCCTGGGGTGAGGGCCCCACCCTAAGACAGTGCCTTGTAAAGGCACTACAGCCATGCGGATCAGTCGGAGAAGACCTTGTGTGCCGATTGGTTTTTCCGAAGATCTTGCACAAAAAAACAAGAAGTTTTGTGATCGTAGCACAGGAGGATTCATATGGCAACTTTAGCTATCAATGGCGGCGCCCCAGTGTACAATGGACGTTTTCCCGCATGGCCGCAATGGGGCGCAAAAGAAGAGGCCAACCTGATGAAGGTTGTGGAGTCGCATAGCTGGGGCACTCTTGGTCCTTTCGTGCTTTCCTTCACCAAGCGCTTTGCCGAGTTTGTGGGGACGCCGCACGCTATTGCCGTCAATAGCGGCACCCAGGCTTTGGAGTTGATCTTACGTGCAGCGTCCATCGGCCGCGGCGATGAAGTGATTGTTTCCCCCTATACCTTCTCCGCAACGGTATCGGCTATCGCCTATGTCGGAGCTATGCCGGTGTTCGCAGACGTTGACGAACGCACGGGAAATATTGCTGCCGAGTCCGTTGCCAAACACATCACCGGCAAAACAAAAGCCGTCATGGCAGTCCACGCGGGCGGCTACCCATGCAACATGGATGCGCTGAAGGCAGTGACGTCCGAACACGGATTGCTGCTGATTGAGGATTGCGCGCATGCGCATGCCTCCTCCTGGCGCAATAAAATGTGCGGCAGTATCGGCGATGCGGCCGGCTTCAGCTTCCAAAACAGCAAGGTACTGCCGGCCGGAGAAGGCGGCATGATTACCACCGGCAATGAAGACCTTTTCGTGCGTTGCTGGCATTTTCACCAAGCCGGACGAGCCCCCGGCGGACGTGAAGAACTGACCGGCAAAACACTGATGGGAACCAACGGACGGATGGCGGAATGGGAAGCGGCGGTTCTGGATGCCCAACTGGACAGGCTGCCGGAACAATGTGCCCATAGGCAGAAAAGCATTGAGGCGATAATGCAGGGACTGGCAGGCTTGCCCGGCATCATTCTGCCGCCGGAAGACCCACGGGTCACTGCCCTAAGCGGATACCTGTTCCAGTTCCAGTGGCAGAGAAACAATGCAAGCCGCGATGATTTTGTCAAAGCGTTGCGAGCGGAGGGCATCCCATGCAGCCCGGGCTATGAACCGTTGCATCGCATGAGCATGCTGCAAGACACAGCCTTTGAAAAGGCGACAGGCAGAAAATTCGAGCAGAAGGACGTGCTCAGCGCGGCAGACGAGCTTTCCCAAACCGCCGTGTGGTTTACCAACAACGTCCTCCTAGCCGACGCCGAGCTTATTGACAAAGTTGTGCAGGCTGTCAGAAAAGTCGCGACGCAACTATAGAGACGCGGTTGCGTCGGAAGCGACACGGAGTGTCGGCAGCCGGCCGACACTGGCGTCGCTTTGCCCTGAGCTTTCATAAGGCGCGCCTTCGGTGCCGAAAAGCCCAGGGTAAAGCTTGCACCGTTGTCTTCGTATCGTACATCACCTGTCTCCCGACCGTGCTGCGGGCTTGCAGCCCGCAGCGTAACATGCCCCCGCAAACGCGACACCAAGCGCTCAGCATCCCTGGCCGCAAAGCGGCAGAAGCGCTGAAAGCGCGAAACATATCAGCCCAGGGCAA
>JAAZKQ010000429.1 GCA_012799755.1 Lentisphaerota bacterium
CAAACACGAAGGATGATTTCCATTGCCAGGCAACTTATACTGCGCACGCTTCTTCCTGTCTCCCTGGCTTGCTGATTGGTTTCCGGCGGTTATCTTCATAAGGTGCAAGTTTCCGAAAGGACGGCAGTTTTCACGGCGTGCGCGTGGAGCGCGCAGTTTCGTTGCCGGGCGTCATGCAGGCCATGGCCTGCGACGTACGGCTTTTCTTTGGTAGAGATGGACATTGGAGCAAGCGGGCATGAGCAAGATCAAAATCGGGCAGATTGGCATTTGTCACGAACACGCGTCGGGCAAGATGAACTCCGTGCGGAAGTTGCCGGATATCTTTGAAGTTGTCGGCGTGGTTGATGACCGTTCGACGACGGCGGCGAAGTTTGCCGGTTCGGACCTGAAGCCCTATGAGGGCCTGCGCTGGTTGAGCGAGGACGAGCTGCTGAACTACCCGGGCTTGCAAGCCGTGCTGGTGGAGGTGCCGAATACGGACTTGGTGCCGGTGGCCATGCGTTGCATGGAACGCGGCTTGCCCATGCACATGGACAAACCCGGCGGCGAGGACCTCGCGCTCTTCGGCAAGCTGCTTGCGGGTTGCAAAGCCAAGCAGCTGCCCTTCCAGATGGGCTATATGTTCCGCGGCAATCCGGCGATGCAGTGGTGCATCAAGGCCGCGCGCAATGGCTGGCTGGGCGAAATATTTGAAATCCAGGCCAGCATGAGCCACAACTACGGCGGCGACGCGTACCAGGAGTACCTCGCCAACTATCGCGGCGGCATCATGTTCAATCTCTGCTGTCACTTCATAGACTTCGTGGTGGACATCCTTGGCCGGCCCACGGGGGTGACGTCCTTTCTGAAGAATGCTCCGGGAACCCGCCAAGGCATCGTCAATAATGCCTTGTCAATTCTGGAGTACCCGGAGGCGACGGTGACGCTGCGCGCCTGCAGTAAGGAAATCACCGGCTTTAATTGCCGACGCTTGAAAATCTGCGGCACGAAGGGCACGGCGGACCTGTGTCCGGTGGAGCGTTTTGACGGCAAGCCCCTGACGATGGAATTGCACCTGAAGGAAGCCAATGCGGATTATCCCGCTGGTTCGCAGATTGTGGATTTCGGCATCAAGACCGACCGCTACGTTGACCAGCTCATCGAATTGGCCAAGATTATCAAGGGCGAGTTGCCGAACCCCGATATTTATGATCACGATTACCTGGTTCAGGAGATTCTCCTGGCTGCCTCAGGATACACGAAATGGGAGAAATGACATGCGTGCAATACTGGTAAAAGAGGACAAAAGCCTGGTTTGGAGCGACGTGCCCGAGCCGACGCCGCGCGACGGCGAGATCATTATTGATATCCATGCGACGGCCCTGAATCGCGCTGATTTGATGCAGCGCGCGGGCAATTATCCGCCGCCGCCCGGCTGGCCGGAGTGGATGGGCCTGGAGGCGGCCGGCGTGGTGTCGTGGGCGCCGACGGGCAGCAAGTGGCGCGTTGGCGACCGCGTTTGCGCGCTGCTGGGTGGCGGTGGCTACGCCGAACGCGTGGCGGTGCCGGCCGACATGGCCTTGCCCATACCGGCAGGCATCAGCATGGTTGAGGCCGCGGCGATCCCGGAGGTCTTTGCGACCGCGTACCTCAATCTTATTCTTGAGGGCCGCATGAAGAAGGGCGAGACGGCCTTCATCCAAGGCGGCGCCAGCGGTCTGGGCATGGCTGCCGTTCAGCTGGCCAAGTACATGGGCGCCGCCAAGGTCGTTACGACCGTCGGCAGCGACGACAAGGCGGCTCTCGTGCGTGAGCTTGGCGCCGATGTCGTTATTAATCGCAAGAAAGAGGACATCGCGGCCGTGCTGGCGCAGCATCCGGTAAACGTGGCGATGGACAGCGTGGCAGGCCCGAACCTGGGCGCCTGTCTGGCCACCATGGCCCACGGCGGGCGCTGGATTATCATCTCCACCCTCGGCGGGGCAAAATGCGAGATTGACGCTCGTGACTTCTTCCGCCGCGGCGTCTACCTGATCGGCAGCACCCTGCGCAGCCGCAGCTCCGAAATGAAAGGACAGATACTGGAAAGCATGCGTGAGCAGCTCTGGCCGGGCTTCACTTCGGGAAAGCTCAAGGTCATCATTCACCAGACCCTGCCCATCACCCAAGCAGAAGAGGCTCACGCCATTCTGGAAAGACAGGAGAATCTCGGCAAGGTCGTGCTCGTTGTCAAGGAATGACACGGCGGCGCTGTAAGCGGTCACCGATTGATAACCGTGCCCCAATGCGCGACACAAGCGCTCGTTGAAAAGCAAGCTCGG
>JAAZKQ010000430.1 GCA_012799755.1 Lentisphaerota bacterium
GGCCGGAAAAGAGGCGCTATCGTGGTGAAAGTGGACAAGGCAGACGGCCGTGGACAACATGTGCCACCGTCCATAGTGTCCATGGCAGCTTGCGGGAACAACAGTTTTCAATGAGTGCCGCTTACATTTCTGGCTGTCGTGTGCTTGCGTTGCGGTTTTACAAAGGCATCATACAAGAATATACTAATGCGCCTTTTGGGGCCGTGCGGTCTGCCCGGGCGGGTGTGGGCGCAGAACGGTTGCCAAGGAAGAGTGGTAAGTATTGCACAAGAAGGTCGAACATGAAGGTACAGTCGGGTAGTTGGCAGATTGAATACGATGCACATCGCAGCCGTCTTTCTTTGCGGCATGCGGCGAGTGGCGCGAGCATTTCGGGTTGCTTGGCGATGACGGTGGCCGATAAAAACTGGCCGGTAAAGGATTCCCGCGACGGCGTCGCTGATCGCTTGGCTCTGCTTGACGACAAGAATAACGTCCAGGGCTACATCGTGTTCATTGGTGACGATTCGCGCCTGGAAATGCGGGTTTTGCACCGCACGGCGCAAGCTTTTACGGGCCGCTTGCATTTCATGGGCGAGGCGAGTCTGGCGGAATCCTATCCTTGCCGGACGCGGGTGCCGGCGGAACTCAAGATGGTGCAGCTGTGCAGCGGGCCGGCGGACAGTCCCTTGAATGATTCGCTGTATGCCCCGGCTACGGATCGTTGTCTGCGTCTCCTGACGGAGGGGCCGCTGGCATTGGCCCGGCGGGGTGACGGCGTTTGCGCCCTTGATTTCACTTTGAGCATTGAGCTGGCTGCACAGGCCGCCATTGAGTTCATCGCCGAAGAAGACTACTACCGCCGACGTTACGTGCCCTATTTTGCGCCGATTGACCGCAAGCGTTGTCCGTCACCGCCGACGGGGTGGATGTCTTGGAACGTGTATTTTGACCAAGCCGGCGCCAAGGAGAACTTGGATGAGGCGCGTATTGGCGCCGAGAAACTCAAGCCCTTCGGCATGGAGTTCTGGTCCATTGAGTCCTGGCAGGCCGATTCGGACAGGCTGCCGGTGGCAGGTTTTGACAACCTCAGCCTCAAGTCGCATGTGACGCAGTTCCCCGAGGGCATGAAGCCTCTGGCGGAAGAGATTCGCAAGCTGGGTTTTCGCCCGGGCATCTGGACGGCGCCCTTTGGGACGGGCAGCAAGGCCTTCTATGAGGCGCACAAGAGCTGGTTCCTGCACAATGAAGCCGGCGAGCCCATTTCGTGTTGGAATGGCAAGTACACGCTGGACCCGACGCAGCCCGAAGTGATTGACTACCTGCGCGAAATGCACCGGATCATGTCAGAAGAATGGGGCTATGAATTTTTCAAGATTGACGGCATGTCCGGCCGCGGTCGCGGCTATTGCGCGCACATGTTCGAGCATGAGGACGTGCGCAAGGCCTTCAAGGACCCATCCTGCCCGAATCCTTTTGAGCGTTGTGTGAAGGCATTTCGCGAGGGTATCGGCCCAGACCGGGTCTTTTTGGCCTGCCAGGGCCATTACTCCGGCCCGGAAGCGGCCTATGCGGATGCGTCGCGCATTGGCGGCGATATCGTTCACCCAAATAAGCCGTCAACCTGGCAGAACACCCTGAGTCAGGCGTCGGCGACGATCAATCAGCTCTTTACGCACGGCATCGTCTTTTTTATGGACCCGGACACTCTGCTGGTTGGTGATTACCGCAGTCTGAATGAGGCGCAGGTGACGGCGACGATTGTATCCTTGCCCGGCCAGATGATGTTTGCCGGTGACAAGCTGGCGACGCTGACGCCGGAACGGATGCGGATTTTGCAGCAGACCCTGCCGGTGTGCGACGTCATGCCCTTGGACCTCTATCCGATCTTTGAGCTGCTGCCGGTGTGGGATTTGAAGGTGAAGCGGCCCTACGGGCAGTGGGATATCGTGGCGCTGTTCAACTGGTCTGACGAGGATGCCGAGATCTGTTGCAATTTTGCGGAACTGGGTTTGTCGTCTGAGAAGTCCTACGCCGTGTATGAATTTTGGACGCAGAGTTTTTGCGACATTTACACAAACGAATGCAGCATGATGGTGCCGGCGCACGGCGTGCGTCTGCTGGCGGTTCATGAGGAGAGGAACCGCCCGCAGTTCCTGTCCTCGAATCGCCATATTACGCAAGGGGCGGTGGACCTGCTGGATTTGAGCTGGGACGAAGAGGAAGGCGAGCTCAAGGGCGTCGTCCGCTTGGTTGGCGGCTATCCGACCACGCTGCGTTTTCTTATCCCCGAGCCGTACAGCGTTCTGGAGGTCAAGGCTGATGAGGGCGTCACAACCTCGCGTCATGTTGACAACGACGGCGTGTTGAGCGTGGTCTTCCGTACGCAGAAGAGTTGCGACGCGTCCTTCCAGGTGCTTTGCAACTGGTAGGCTCGGCGTGGTGAAAATGCGTAAGGAGGCTGGCGGCTATATGAAGCAAGAACGTCCGAATATCTTGATGATTGTGGCCGACCAGCATCGTTGGGACTGTCTTGGCGCCAGTGGGCATCCCTTTTTGCAGACGCCGCATTTGGATAGTTTGGCGGCGTCTGGGGTGATGTTTACGCATGCTTTTACTTCGTCGCCGATTTGTGGGCCGGCGCGGAACAGCTTGCTGCACGGCGTCTGGCCCTGCCGACATCTGAGCATTGCCAATGCCGACACGGAGGCCAGCCGACCGGCCTTGCCGCTGCCGTCCTTTCCGGAGCAGTTGCGCGCAGCGGGTTACAAGCTGAGTTTCATCGGTAAGTGGCTGGGCAAGAATGCGCGGACGCCGGAGGACTATGGTTTCGCGGACACTGTGCCGGAGTCGGCCTACGGGGCTTGGCGGCGCGAACAGGGCCTGCCACCGCGTCCAGGCGGGATGCCTTTTTTTGGCGTTGATGAGGGCATCACGCCTGAGCAGAGCCGCCTGCATTGGGGAGCGGATCAGGTCATTGAGCGTCTGGAGCGTTACCGTGGCGGCGGCGAGCCCTTCTTATTGCGCTGGGACCCCAGCGAGCCGCATTTGCCCAATGTGGTGCCACAGCCCTACGCGGACATGTATCCGCCGGCAATGATTCCTCCTTGGCCGAGCTTTGGCGACAGCTTTGCAGGCAAGCCCTACATCCAGGCGCAGCAGTTGCGTTCGTGGGGATTGGACGGCTGGACTTGGGAGCGCTGGGCGCCGCTGGTGGGGCGCTACTTGGGCGAACTCAGCCTGCTAGATCACGAGGTCGGCCGGGTTCTGTCGGCTCTGTCGGCTTGTGGCTTGGCGGAGAACACGGTGGTGATTTACACCTGTGACCATGGTGACATGTGTGGCGCCCACGGCATGATTGACAAGCACTACGTGATGTACGAAGACGTGGTGCGGGTGCCCTTGCTGATTCGCTGGCCCGGCGTGACGCCGACCGGCCGGCGCTGCGACGACTTTGTGCTGCAGACGCTGGATTTGGCGCGGACGCTGTGCGAGATCGCCGGCGCGCCGGTGCCGGCGGAGTTCCAAGGTGAGAGCCTGCTGCCGGCTTTGTCCGGTCAGGGCGGCAACGGTCGTGAGGACGTGTTGAGCATGTACCACGGCAATCAATTTGGGTTGTACAGCCAGCGCATGCTGCGTGAGCGGGAATGGAAGTATGTGTGGAACGGCACTGCCGAAGACGAGCTCTATCACCTGCCCAGCGATCCCGGCGAGCTGCGGAACCTGGCGCGACAAGCGGAACAGCGAGAGACTCTGGCGCGGTTGCGGCGGCGCCTCCATGAATGGATGGTCGCTGTCGGCGATCCGCTCAACAACCAATGGGTGCGGCGGCAATTGCTGGAAAACTGTAAATGGTGAGTACGGGCGGCAAGCGTGGCGGTACCCGGCGGAGGAGATGACTGAGATGACTGAAGCGGCACAACTCGGCACGGCGCTGATTTTTTCCGGCCCCAGCGGCGTTGGTAAATCAACGGTTTGCCGCCGTGTTTTCGAGCAGTATCCAGGCTTGCGTTTTTCGGTATCATGTACGACACGGGCGCCGCGGCCGGGTGAAGTTGATGGTGTCAACTATCATTTTTTGACACATGAGGCCTTCAGCGCCCAGCTTGCTGCCGGTGATTTTCTTGAGCACGCCGAGGTACATGGCAACTATTACGGGACTCTGCAATCGGAGCTGCTGCCGCATCTTCGCGCCGGTGTGGATGTGCTCTTGGATATTGACGTGCAGGGTATGCGACAGGCCAGCGCGCTCTTGCGTGCCATGCCGGACATTGCTCCCAGCGTGGTGACGGTGTTTTTGGTGCCGCCGTCCATGGCGGTGCTTGAGCAGCGCCTGCGTGGCCGCTGCACGGAGAGCGAAGAAAGCATCCAGCGGCGCTTGGGCAATGCGCGGGTGGAGCTTTCCTCTTGGCGCGAGTACGACTACATTGTGGTCAGTGACGTTGTCGAACGTTCGGCGGCAGACCTGCTGGCAATTATTCACGCGGCGCGTTGTCGTACGGCCTTACAACACAAGGAGCCGTGGTTATGAGCGAGGGCAAAAAACAGGAAGCGCAGGGCAAGCCAGTGGTGGTTTTGGGCGTTACGGGGTCCATTGCGGCTTACAAGGCGGCGGACTTGACGAGTCGGCTGGTCAAGGCCGGCATGGATGTCCGGGTGCTGATGACGGCCTCGGCATTGCATCTGGTCGGTGAGCAGACCTTCATGACCCTGTCGCAGAATCCGGTGGTAACGGACCTATGGGCGATACCGGATTGGCGCCCGGGGCATATTGAGCTGGCTTTGTGTGCGCAAGTGTTGGTGATTGCGCCGGCGACGGCGAATATCCTGGCGAAGATGGCTCATGGTATCGCCGACGACGCATTGTCCACCTACTATCTGTCTCATACGGGCGCGGTGTTGGTGGCGCCGGCGATGAATCCACGCATGTGGTCGCATGCGGCCGTGCAGGAGAATTGCCGGGTACTGCGTGAACGGGGCGTGATCTTCGTGGGGCCGGACAGCGGCCCGGTGGCCTGTGGCGAGGGCGGCATGGGGCGGATGGCTGAAACACCGGTGATACTCGCCGCCATCCAAGCGGCTATTGCCGCGCGGTAAGGCTACTTGAGCGGGGGAATAGCCCGTAACCAGTCACCCATTGATACTCGCAGCTCTGGTAAACTGCACTAAGAGTGCCTGTCTCCCTGGCCGCGAAGCGGCAGAAGCGCTGAAGGCGCGAAATATATCAGCCCAGGGCAAGCGCACTGAAGGTGTGCGCCGCCCTGGGTGGAGCGTCCCGCCGAAATTGCACCCTGTAAGGGTGCGACATAGCAAACACGAAAGATGGGTTGTTGTCCAAAGAGTGATCGCTTACAATAGCCCGAGCATTCAGTTGGCGCTTTGTAACGGTTCAAAGCGAATGAGTCGCTGATCGTTGTAGCGGATTTCACTGCGGTTGAGCATGGCACAGAGTGCGTCGTTGCTCATGGCGGGTATTTCCATCTTGACGTGTAGTGAGACGATGATGAGATTCTCTTCTTCGCGTATCCATCCTTGGCTCTGGATGGCCGCCTGCTGGAAGGCGAAGCGCTCAGCCAAGGGCATGGTCGGCGATGTGCGCATGACGGCTACGGCGGCTCGGAGGATATGCAGTTCAGGATCGCCGGGATACCAGAGGAAGGCCTGAGCCAGGGCTGCATCGGCTTCATCAAGGCGATTCAAGAGCAGCAAGACTTTGGCCAAACGTTGATGGGATGACGAACGGTGCGGAGTGCGGCGAACCAGCTCCTCGGCGCCGTAGAGGGCGACATCGGGCAGGCCGACTTGCATGGCGATGTCCATGAGATAGCGCGCCGGCGCCGGCGCCGAGGAGAGGCGGTCGGCGGCAAGGCGAAAGCGCTCAATCGCTTGGCGCGGGTCTTTATTGATGTCATTGTACGCCAGCTGCATGAGTTTTTCACTGGAAATGCGCATGGTTGGCCCGATAATGGCGCCTGCGGCGACGATGGCGGCGATGACGCGCAAAGCGATGCGCCAGCGCCGTTCAGAGGTCGCCGGTGTTTTGGCAACGCTGTCGGCAGCGGCGCTGTCGTTGCTTGCGGCGCTATCGGGGGGGCCTTGTTGGGGCAGTGCGAGCAGACCGAGTATGGCTACGGAGAAGATGGATGCCGGCACGAGGTCATTGAATTGAAAGAGCGAGTGGGTGCTCCAGGCGGCGGCGGCTCCGATGGCAGCGATGCATTGCGCCCGCGGAGCTTTTTCCCAGTGTTTGCGGAGCCAGCCTAGGGCGAGGGCGAAGGGCAGGCCGATGCAGGCCAGGACTGCCAGGCCGCCGCCGATGCCGCCCTGGCTGAGCCCGGAGAGAAGGAAGTTATGGGGATCGCGGGTTTCTTCCATGCCAATGGGCTTCAGGCGCATATACCAGGGGAAAAACTCTCCGAGGCCGGCGCCGGTGAGGGGGAATTTCCTGAACATTTGCAGAGCGACTCGGTAGTATTCAACGCGGGTTGATGCTGACGCGGCGCCGCGGCCGTGCCCGCCGAGGAAAAGCACAGCGAGAAAGAGCGCCAGGACGGCACCGCCGCTGAGGAGCATTGCCCAGCGCCAAGGTCGCAAAGCCGGCAGCAGCCAGGTGATTACGGCAAGGCCGACGATGGCGCCGATGGCCGCCCCGCGGCTGCCTGACCAGTAGAGCGCACCGCTGAAGAGAACCAGACCGGCGCCGGTGAAGAGGACGCGGCTGAGCCGTCGTGGCTCAAAGTGTCCTCCCCAGCGCATGAGCGCGACCAGCGCGACCGGCGTGGTGATGAGCATATACGACGCGTAGATATTGGGGTCAATGAAGCTGCCGTAGATACGCGTCTGTTCCATTTTGGCGGCGATAGTGCCTTGAAGCTCAATGCCCTGTTCAGCGGCATGTTCCTGCGCGTAGAGCCTGGCGGCTTCCAGACCGCCGAAGTGCTGGCGCCAGCCATGGAGAGCGCAGAGAATCCCGGCGCCGGCGAGTGTGTTGCCGATGGCGGGCATGAGCTTGTCGTCACTGGCTCGCGCCCACCAGATGGCGCTTACAAGTGAGGCAAGGCCAAAAAAGTGCCAAGCCCACTGCATGGCATAATCCCATTCGCTACAGCGAATCATGCCCAGCAGGCCGGCGACGAGCGGCAGGAGCCAGAGTGCAGGCACAATGGCATCGGCTCCGCGTGTCGGCGCTGGTCGGCTGCAAAGCGCCCACAGGAGCGCCAGGCCGCAGAGAATCGGCGCGAGAAAGCTGGGGTAGCAGACGAAGAAGAGCCATTCCCAGATGTTCAGCGGGTAGTTCGCTTGTTCGCCGCCGCCGACCAGACTGCCGAATTTGATGGGCAGGAGCAGCACCAGGGCGCAGAGATAGAACCTGAGGAGGTCGCGAGTGCGACTGCTGCAAACACTGCTACGTTGTTCCATAAGGCGACCTTATGCGGCTGTGGTCATGAGCGCAAAGATGGCGTGACAAAATCAGGACTGGCCGTCGCTAGCTGTTGGGGACTGCGCCCCTGGTTGATCGGCTTGTTTGGGCGCTGGTGTTGCCGCTGCGCCCTCGTCCGAAACTGGTGGCAGAGGGGCTTTGTTGGGATTGCGGGGCGGCAAAGGTCCACTCGAACGTTGCCGGCGCTGGCCAGGTGGGCGGTTGCCGCGATTGCCACGACCGCCTTCGCCGCTACGATTGCCGGTATTGCGACGGTTGCTTCGAGCTCCCTGTGGGGATTTTTGGCTGGCGCCGGCGGTTTGCGGTTGTTGCTTGCTGCTGTCGCCTTCGTTATCGCTTTCGCCCTGCTTGTCGTCCTTGTTGCTAGCTGCTTGTTGCTGCTGTGCTTTGAGTTCGGCAGCGGCTTGGCGGTAAGCTTCGGCTTCGTATTGCAAGCAGCATTTGAGGCGTCCGCAGGTGCCGGAGATGTTTTGCGGATTGAGTGACAGACCTTGTTGCTTGGCCATTTTGACATTGATGCTGTTGAAGCTCGGAAGGAAGCTGGCGCAGCAAAACGGCCTGCCGCAGGTGCCGATGCCGCCTAGAATGGCCGCTTCGTCACGGACGCCGATCTGTCGGAGTTCAACGCGAATGCGGAAGAGGCTGGAGAGGTCCCGCAGCAATTCGCGGAAGTCCACGCGACCTTCGGCGGAGAATTGGAAGAGGAGGAGCTTGCGGTCGAAGGCGTAGTGAGTGTGGATGAGCTTCATGTCGAGCCTATGAGCACGGATACGCTCCTGGGTGCTTTTGTGCGCTTCCAAGGCCTTGGTTCTGTTGTCAAGCGCCTGATTTTTGTCCTCATCCGTGGCTTTGCGGAGAATCTGGGGGATTTTCTGTCCCTCAATATGTCGGCCCTTGCTGTGCTGTGCTCGTTTCTTCTCAAGGCCGGCTTCGTCCTCAACCAGTTCATCGCTGACGCTGCAGACAGTGCCGAAGTCCAGGTAGCGTTCACAGCGGACGACGACTTCATCACCGATGGCGAGGGCAATTTCGCTGGCGCCGAGACATTCGTAGTTGATGCCGGTGGCGATATTGACTTTATAGATTTGCTTCATGACGGAGCGGCCTTTGTGGTCAATTGCTGCGTACGGAGTACGAGCTTTTTCAAGGAATATGTCAAGCCCCAGTAAAACCGGGCGGTAAAATGAAAAGATAACGCCCAAGAGCTGATCGGTCAATCCGCTGAGCGCACGTGGAGAATGCCTTTTGCAAGCGGCCACTCATTGATAACAGGTGTTTTCTGTTGCCTTGCAGTGGAAACCATCTTTCGTGTCTGCTATGTGGCACGCCTTCAGCGTGCTGTTTTGGGTGGGGCTTCCC
>JAAZKQ010000431.1 GCA_012799755.1 Lentisphaerota bacterium
AAAAAATGTCTGTTATCAATCGGTGACCGCTTACGGCCCCTGTAGCCGCTCACTCTTTTTTCCAGCTGGCCTTTGACAGTGTGATTTCCGACATTATGGTGAGACAGTTTTTCAAATCGTAAAGAATGGTTTTCAAATATGAAAAACACCATCCCCGCCGTTGAAAAGACCATGGCCACGCTGGCGCAGCTGGCCGACATGCCTGATGGCGCGCCCCAAGCAACTCTGCAACAAGCCACTGGAACGACGGCAAGCACGGCCTACCGCATTTTACAGACCCTCATGAAGCACGACTGGGTGCGCAAACGCCAGGACGGCCATTACGAATTGAGCCACGGCCTCTTGCCGCTGCTGCTGGCATTCCGTCAGCGCTTGGAACATTTTGACCATGCCCAGAGCATACTGGATCGCCTGGCCGCCGAGAACGATATCGCCTGCAAGCTCTCCATTCGACAGGACAACGAACAGCTCACGCTGCTGCGCGCCGAGCCCGATGCCCCCATCACCCTCACAGGACGCAGCGGCTCGCGTTTTCCACTGATAGAAGGCACAGTCGGCGCCGCCCTGCTCTCCCAGGAAGATGACAAACGCATCGCCGAGCTGATCCACGACTGCCCCGCGGCCATCGCCGAAAAGGAGCAGCCTGAGCTGGTCTTCAACGCCGTGCGCGACATCCGCCGTCACGGCTACGCGGTAAACATCCGCAAAAATCGCTGGAATATCGCCGCGATGTCCACCCCCATCAGCAATGCTGACGGTGCGGTCATTGCCGCTCTGACGCTTATTGGCCTGGAAAGCGACTTCCAGGGAAAGAAACGCCACGCGTTGGCACGCCGCCTGCTGCACGCCGCAGCCGAGTGCCGCGACTGTGTCGCCTCGACCCGAGAAACTCCAAGCAAGGGAACAAATCATGGCTCCACAGATTGATCCATCCACGTTGAAGATCACGGACATGCGCTTTGCGGACATTGACGGCGCACCCAAACGCTGCACCCTCATCAAGCTCTACACCAATCAAGGGCTGGTCGGCTACGGCGAAGTCCGTGACGCATCCAGCCGCACCTACGCCGCCATGCTGAAAAGTCGCATTCTCGGCGAAAATCCCTGCAATGTCGAGAAGATCTTCCGACGCATCAAGCAGTTCGGTGGTCACTCGCGTCAAGGCGGCGGCGTCAGCGGCATCGAAGTCGCGCTGTGGGACTTGGCCGGCAAGGCCTGGGGCGTGCCCGTCTGGCAGCTCCTCGGCGGCAAATTTCGCGACCGCATCCGCATTTACTGCGACACGGATTCCGAGGGCGGCGGGCGTGACATGGGCAAGGCGCTCAAGGAACGCATGGAGCAAGGCTATACTTTCCTCAAAATGGACCTCGGCATCGAATTGCTGATGGACATTCCCGGCGCCCTGAGCGCTCCAATGGGCTTTCTGGAGAAAATGCGCGAGTACAAGAAGACGGTCTTTTCCACGCCGACCGGCTCCATTGACCCGCGCGCCATGCGCGGCGAGGCATACGATCTCTTCAATACCGCCCACGCTTTCACCGGCATCCATCTGACCGAAGTCGGCTTAGACTACTTGGAGCAATACATGGCCGATTGCCGGGCGGTCACCGGCTACGAAATTCCCATCGCCATTGACCACCTCGGCCATATTCCCCTGGAAGACTGCATCAAGCTGGCCAAACGCCTGGAGCGCTTCAATCTGGCGTGGCTGGAAGACCCCGTGCCCTGGCAGTGGACCGACCAGTATGTCCGCCTCGCCCAATCCACCACCACGCCCATCGGCACCGGCGAAGATATCTACCTTAAGGAAAACTTCATGCCATTGTTTAAATCCGGCGCCCTGGCCGTCGTGCACCCGGATGTCCTCACTGCCGGCGGCATCATGGAAACCAAGAAGATCGGCGATCTCGCTGAAGACCACGGCGTGCAGATGTCCCTCCACATGGCGGCAAGTCCGATTGCCTGCATGGCCTCCGTCCATGTCGCTGCCGCCACACGCAACTTCATGTCCTTGGAGGTTCACTCGGTAGATGTGCCCTGGTGGGATCAGCTGGTCAAAGGACTGCCCCGACCGCTCGTCCAGAACGGCTACATTGACGTGCCTGACGCGCCTGGTCTGGGCATCACCGAGCTCAATGAAGAACTCATCGCCGAAAAACTCCACCAGGACTTCCCCATCGCTTGGGAATCCACCGAACAATGGAACAAGGAATGGTCCAACGACCGCCTGTGGTCCTAAGCCCAATGCACCTTGACTTGAGTTTTTTCAAGAATAAAAAACACAGGAGACAAAAGATGGATCGCGAAAAAGTTCTGGCGCCTTTTGAGCGTAAACGGGCTTACATGGAGGATCGGATTGAGCACGGCATTGAGATGTACCGCAAGGGCTTCGCCACGCTCCGTTTCTCAACCCCGGACAAGCAGCCGCTGCGAGACGTGCACGTAGAAGTAAAGCAGAAGACGCACGACTTCAAATACGGCGCGAACCTCTTCATGCTGGATGAATTCAAGGAAAAGGAACAGAACGACGAATACAAAAGACTGTTTGCAGAGGCCTTCAACATTGCCACGCTCCCGTTCTACTGGGACACTCTTGAGCCTGAGCAGGGCAAGCCGCGTTTTGCCAAGGACAGCCCGAAAATCTATCGGCGCCCCGCGCCAGACCTCTGCCTCGAATACTGCGAAGCGAACAAGATCCAGCCCAAGGCGCACTGTCTCAACTACTGCTCTTTTGTGCCGAAGTGGGTGCCGCGAGAAGTTGCTGCGGAAAAGCAACTGCTTGACAAACGTTTCCGTGAACTGGCGGAACGGTATTCACAGCGGATTCCCGATTGGGAAGTGACCAACGAAACCTGGTGGGGCTATAATCATAAGTTTCCATTCTACAATGAACCTGATTTCGTCGAATGGAGCTTTGCAAGCGCCCAGCGTTATTTTCACACCAATCGCTTGATCATCAACGAAGCCCACAGCCGTATCTGGCACAGCGCATACTTCTCCCGAAACCGCAGTCCGTACTATATGCAGATTGAACGCGCTCTGGCCAAAGGCTCTCGCATTGATTCTATTGGAATGCAGTTTCACATGTTCTACCGGGCAGAGGAAGAGGCGGCGCAAACCGCTCAATTCTATGATCCGGAACGCATTTTTGACGTGCTCGACTGCTATGCGCTGCTCGGGCGTCCCATCCAGATCACCGAATTGACCATCCCCGCCTACCATTGGGCCGCCGAAGACGAGGAAATCCAAGCGGAAATCCTGAGCAATCTGTACCGCATGTGGTTCAGCCACCCAGCCATGGAAGCGATCGTTTACTGGAATCTGGTGGACGGCTTTGCCCACGGCACGGTGCCGGGCGACATGAAAGCCGGGGAAAACTATTACCACGGCGGTCTGATTCGTCATGACTTCACGCCCAAGCCGTCTTACCACGTCCTCAAGGAGCTTTTTGGAAAGACCTGGCGCACCTGCCTGTCCCTTGACAGCGGAAACTCCAGCAGTCTCATGTTCAAAGGCTTCTACGGAGAATACGAACTGATTGTCAGCGTCGGAGATAGAACCGTCTCGACAACATTCCATCTCGACAAGCGGCGTAAAAACGAACTCGACATCGTCATCCCGTAACCGAAGCCAAAGAAAGGATTTCTGCCATGCCCTCTCTTCAAGACATGCGAACTCGTGCGAAAGAAGCCGGCCTGATGAAGCTGGACCGCCTGATTGCGACCCGTCAGCATATCCCGACCAATGAGATTCCCATCCCGATCAAGGAGCTCTGCGAGCGCTACGAAAAGCTCTACACGGGCTGCATCAACGACGTCATGCGCGAACTGTGCCTTCTGAACCAGAATCTCCCTTCCTCCATCATGCCCTTGCGCGATGAAATGGTCGTCTGCGGCGAGGCCTTCACCGTGAAAAGCGCCCCCAACGTGATGATCGAGGGCGAGATGACCTTCCGCGCCCAAATGCTGGATGACATGAAGCCCGAGGGCCTCGTAGTCTGGGACACCTCTGAGGACACTGAGGCCTCGCTCTGGGGCGGCGTCATGACCGCCACCGCCCTCTCCAAAGGCATCCGCGGCGCGGTCATCGCCGGCGGCATTCGCGACACCAAGCAGATTCTTGAGCAGAATTTCCCCATCTTTTACAAGTACCGCACCAGCAACGGCTCGCTCGGGCGCTGCATGATTACGCATTACCAGGTGCCGATCAAGGTCGGCAAGGTCACCGTCCGCCCCGGCGACATCATCTTCGGTGATATTGACGGCGTGGTGTGCGTACCCCGTGAAATCGCCTATGACGTGCTCCTGCGCGCCGAAGGCATCGAACGCAATGAAATAGACATCTTTTCCTGGGTGCGCCAAGGCGACACCATTTCAGAGATCATTGACAAAGGCGGCTATTTCTAAGCGGAGGAACTGGCAATGAACTCCCGTGAGTTAATGGATTCCGTCACCCGCGACATGGATCATCCCCGTGGCGGCATTGAGGAACGTATCGAACTCGACATCCAGCGTCACCGCAAAGGCTGGGGGCGCTTCGTCCTCTCTGACTCGCAAGGCAAGCCGATCCAGAACGCAAAACTGAAATTCACGCAAACGAAACACGAATTCCTCTTCGGCAGCAATCTCTTCAAACTCTGCGACTTCCCGACGAAAAAGCAGAATGATTTATACGAGAAGCTGTTCAAGAAGGTCTTCAATATTGCCACTCTTCCCTTCTACTGGGACACGCTGGAACCTGAGCCCGGGAAACTCCGCTACAGTCGTAGAAGCCCTCCCATCGCACGCCGACCGCCGACTGACCTCGCCGTGGACTGGTGTCTCGAAAACGGCATCCGTCCCAAAGGACACTGGCTTTTCTGCGACAACTTTGTTCCGGCCTGGCTGCCGCAAAACGCGAAGGAGCTGATGGTTCTTTTGGAAAAACGCATTGCTCAGCTGGCGGAGCGTTACGGCGAAAAAGTCACGCTTTGGGATGCGGTGAATGAGGCGTTTTCCTATCCCCGCTGGTTTCACCCGCGCATCGCGTGGTCCGTCGTTCCGCAGGATTACGTGTACCAAGTGTTCAAGCTCGCGGAGAAGTACTTCCCGAACTATGTCGAACTCTGCTACAACGACGGCAACCACATTGCCTACCAGCCGTTCCACTATGACAATTCACCGATGTATCTGCTCTGCAAAAGTCTGCTTGATCGCGGTGCGCGCCTGGGCGGAATCGGCATCCAGTTCCACATGTACGGTTCGCTTGAAAGCATGGGCGTCGGCAAGAGCAATCATTTCTACTTTGATCCCGTCCGTCAATTCCGTGTGCTTGACCAGTACGCCCGGCTTGGGCTTCCCCTCCATATGACGGAAACCTCCCTGCCGACCTATGCAGAACTGCCGCGAAAAGAAGCTGAGGACTTTCAGGCGAAGCTGCTGCGTCATTTCTACCGTATCTGGTTCAGTCAGGAGAAAATGGAGTCTATCGTCTGGTGGAACCTCGTTGATAAAACGGCTTACGGCGCAGAAAGCGACTACGACTCCGGACTGCTCAGCAAAGACATGGAGGAGAAGCCGGCCTACCAGATGCTCGACCGCCTCATCAACCAGGAATGGCACACGGAATGTACGGTCAAGACCGATGAAAACGGCGTCGCTGACTGGAATGGCTTCTACGGCGACTACGATCTGGAAATCACCGCCGGACGCAGCAAAAGCAAGCGGAAAACGTCCCTGTCAAAGCACAGTTACAATGAGTATCGCATCACCCTATGAGAAAGGAACATGGCACCATGAATTATGAAGAACAACTCCGCTACATGAGTGACGGCTATCGCGCCCTGTGGAATGAAAAAGAACAAGCCCGGATTGACCGGGACATCGAGGCCAACCGCAAGGCTGACGCTTCTTTCAAAATCCCGGGAATCCCCGCCGGAACGGCAGTCCGGGCCGAACAGCTGTCCCATTCCTTCATCTTCGGCGCGCACATTTTCAATTTTGACCAGCTCGGCACGGACGAGCGCAATGAAAAATACAAGGCGCTTTACGGAACCTTGTTCAATTCCGCGACCATTGCATTCTATTGGGGGCCATTCGAACCAGAGGAAGGCAAATACCGCTTCCAGCCGGATGCGCGGGACACGGCCGAATTCTGGAACAACTGCAAAGAACCCAAGTTAGAAGCCCATTGGCGTCGCCCACCGTCCGATCCGGTGGTGGAGTTTTGCGAAAAGAAGGGAATAAGACTTCATGGTCATACGCTGATATGGGGAAATACAACGTGGCAATATCCCCGTTGGCTGATGGCCAAGCTCCCGAAAGACGTCCTGGTGCAGATGCTCACCGATACCCGCAACGGCACCAATATCATGAGCAAAAGCGCAGAGGAAATCGCCAAGCTTATTCCCGATTTCGTGAACGAACTGAACGAGCAGTTGGAGCGTCGCATCCGCGTTATCGCCGAACACTACGGCGATCGCATCATGAGCTGGGACGTCGTCAACGAAAGCGCCACCGATTTCGAGCGCGGCAATCACATCCCCGGCGCGAACTTCTGCAAGAGCACTTACGGTTTCATGCCCGGCGACTATACGCATCGCTCCTTCCAAGTCGCGGCTGACGCCTTCCCGAAGAGCGTCCAACTCAACATCAACGATTACAACCTGAGACAGTGCTATCCGGATCAGGTCAACGACCTGCGCTCCCGCGGCTGCCGGATTGACATCATGGGCGCTCAGATGCACCTCTTCAATCCGCAGGCGTGCCTGGACATCGCTGACGGCAAGAGCGACGTACAGTCGCCTGCTGCCGTCCGCCAAACCATGGAGCGGATCAGCAAAGCCGGTCTGCCCATTCATCTCAGCGAAATCACCATCACGGCGCCCAACAATGACGAGCGCGGCCAGATCATTCAGGCGGTCATCGCCCGGAATCTGTACCGTCTCTGGTTCAGCCTCAAGCCGATGATGGGCATCACCTGGTGGAACGTGGTTGACGGCTGCGGCGCCCCTGGCGAGCCATCGGTTTCCGGTCTCTATTCCCTGGACATGGAACCCAAACCGGCCGCTCACGCACTGAACAACTTGATCCACCACGAATGGAAAACGAAGAAGACCATCACCGCCGGAGAAAATGGCCTGATCCAATTCCGCGGTTTCCGCGGAAAATACAAACTCAGCTGGGAAAATCCGGACGGCACGGAACAATCCTGTGAAATGAACCTGGAATAATCTTCGCCGAGGGAAAAGTGCGCCGGGCAAATGACCGGCGCCTTGAAAACGGCGTCGCCAACTGGAATGGCTTCGACGACGACTGCAATCTGGATGACCTCTTGTTGACGCCGCAGACTGAAAGCCGGCGGCACGACCGGAAGAGGACGAGCTTGCTGCAGCTTGCTGAAGCTGCGAATATCAAAAAGCAACCAACTCCAAACACTTTGTGCCGTTTGTGTGTTTTTGGGTTAGTCTTCATGCTTGGTTGTTTTATCTTAGCTCTAACAGCGACATCGCATCGCGACGAGCTAGAAAGGTAGCTGAAAAAACTGAAGCGCTTCGTGGAAATTTGAATCAACCTGCCGAGCGACCGCCGCGGCATTGTCGGCTGCAAGAAAGGAGCAGCATGAAAAGCCTGAGGTATCACTGCCTTGCCATTGTGATTGGACTGTTGGCCGGTGCCTTGCAGGCCAAAGCTCTCTTGCCGGAATTCAGCGCTCTGAGTCTGGCGCCGGGCGCCGCCGGGCGGACGCAGGTCTGCCATGACGGACGCACTATTTGCTATGTGCATGCCGTGCCGAGGTCGGCGGGCAGTGGCGTGACGCTGGCCTTGCGCGATGGCGCGATTGTGATTGACAACCGCGGGGCGCCGCCGGCGGAGTTGCGCTGGACTCAAGTAAGCATTTATACCATCAAGCAACGACAGTTCCCAGGTTCCTTATACGTTTTGCGGGTGCAGATACAGGGCCCGAAGAACAGCCATGCCAAACTGTTTTTTGAGGGGCAGACGCTTGACGGAGTGCATTATCACAACCACACCCCGCGAAAACTCAATGGCGAGAGGCAGGAGCTGCAGCATTATCAGACCTTGCCGAAGGAACTCACCGAGCTGCATCTGCGCTTGGATTTGACGGGGCCGGGCGAGTACAAGATTTTTGCGGCGGAGTTTGCGGAGGTGCCCATGCGAGAGAAAGACCCGGCAATCATGGCCGCGCGCGTGCCGGAGCTCCTCTTTCATGCGGATTTTGATGGCACGGTTACCGCGCGGCATGGCGCTCAGCCGGAACCCATGGCCGCGCACGGCATTGACTACGCGCCCGGCGTCAAGGGCCAGGCACTGAAAAGCAGCTGCGAAGCCGGCACGCTCCTGCAATATGCCATGGCGGGCAATGCCCTGCCCGAATGCGGCACGGTGTCCTTCTGGTACCGGCCATTATGGACTCGCATGGAGGACGATGTCGGCCTGTACGTGCTGTTTACGATGGAGCGTCCGACCCTCTGGCAGCGGGGTACCGGGTCAGTGTTTCTGTGGTGTTGTTGCAACAAAACGCTGCACGGCGGCACCGGTATCCTCAGCCGTGGAGCCCTTCGCTCTCGTAATGTCCAGCCTGATCAATGGCAACACCTCGCCATGAGCTGGGATGAAGACGGCGCCCTGATTTATTACAACGGCCAGCCCTCCATTGAGATGATGGCCAGCGACAGCTACTCGCCCCTCGCAGTCTACAAACGTCTGGTTTTCCGCGATACGCTTCTCAAGAGCTTTTTTGTGGGCAATCTCAATGGCAGGCACCAGTGCGACGGGCTGATTGACGATCTGCGGGTCTATTCGGCGCCGCTGGCGCCTGAGGACGTTTTGGCGCTTGCCCGTGAGGTCCGCTATTTCGAGATTGCGGCGCCGCGGCGCTACCTTGTCCAAGGTAACGACGACGCGAATACGCTCGCTTTCAGCATCACGCCGCAGCAGCCGGCGGCGATGCGTTTTCGCTGGCAAATCGTGGCGGAAGACGGCCGCGTGGTGGCGGCGAGCAACGAGGCCCTGACGAGCAGCGCGGCCGATGTCGGTCAAGCCAAGACGCTGACTGCGACCGTGCCGGCCCTGGCGCCGGGGCGCTATGAGATCAGGGTCACGGAGGACCTTTACAAGGGCAGCGACCTTGACAGCCAGGCGCTTCCCGTCTGGGTTTTCCATGACGCGAATGCCGAAGTGTCGGCAGCTGACGAACTGCGTTTGGAGCCCGTGACGACGATTCGGCCCAATCCGTCCATGAGCGCGGATGAGCTCTTGTACATCGGCATGCCGAGCATGGGCGAGCTGGCGGGGCGTCCGTACATGGAAATTGACGGCGTCAGCGGCAGCCGCTTTGTGCTGCGTCTGAAATTGCCGGACGCGGCGGGCATCTATCTCCTTGAATGGGATTATCCCGATG
>JAAZKQ010000432.1 GCA_012799755.1 Lentisphaerota bacterium
CGCGATTGGCAAAATGAGCTGAACGGCAACGAACGAGCCTGCCGTCGTCGCGGTACCACGCCAGGCCCGTGCGCAAGCCCAGGTCTACCGCCAGCAATATTGCCATGCTCTACTCGTTGATGGCGTAACTGTCCACCAGACTGCGGACTTGCAGTTTCTGGTGCAGCTCTTCCAAGCTGAGCGGCTCCTTCGGCCAGACCGTCACCCGGCGTTCGCGGCTGCCGTCAAGCGCGAAGAAGTTGTCCGAGAACTGCGCATCCACACCGGCGATCTGCAAGCGCACGAACAGCGCCGGATAATTCGCATTGAGAAAGACCGTGAACTCGCCGTCCTGCTTGCCGGCGGCGACATCAACGTGGATTTGCGGGTCGAGCAATTCCAAATGCTTCGGTTTGGCAAAGGTCTGGAAGTTCGCCGAGACGATGTCGTCGCCGTCAAAGAGGTAAGCCCAGAAGATGATGTCGCGTTCGCCATATTTCTTGATCTGCTCGGCGCAGTCGAAGATATCAACCTGCTTATTGCTCTGCGGTTCAACTTGGACATTCATCTCGCCACCGCCAAGCATGGTGCCATCCACCCGCGTTGCCCACCACTGGCACAGCAGCTCTTTCTTGACCAGGAGGTGGTTGGACACGTGGATGGCCATGGTCTGCAGCTTGAGGTCTTCGACGATGGACACCAACAGCGGCGCGAAGAAGCGCTTGGCCAAGTAATGGAGAGCCTTCCAACGGCCGAACACGTCAATGGATGACCAGCTGGCGCAGGGCCAGAGATCGTTGATCTGCCAGTAGAGGGTGCCCATCATGCGCGGCTGGATGCGCCGTGCGTGCTCGCAGGCATATTGGATGGCGGCAGCCTGGGTGATCTGGGTGAGCCACAGGGTTTCCTCCAGGCCATTGGGCATGCGGAACCAGTCCAGCAAATAGGAAAAGATTTTGCGATTACCGTTGACGCTGCGCTGATGATAGTCCATGATATAGCTGGTGAGATTGCGGTCGCGGGGCTCGGTGAAGCTCTCAATCGTCCGTAATTCGGGAAAGGACTGGAAGCCGAATTCGCTCATGAAGCGGTGCGTCCATTCGCGCTGAAACTCAAAGGGCTTGCCGCCGAACCACACGTCCCAGCAATGGGCGTCCCCGCAAGTCGGGTCGTTGAAATTACGCCGGTCGCCGATAGGCGTATGCGGGCTGCAAGGCCAGTAGGGTATCTGCGGCGCCAGGCGCGCCACCAGTTTGGGCATGAGATGATCGAAGAGCCGACCGTAGTCCGACCAGCTCATGCTGCGCTCATTCCAACTGTCGGAAACCAGCCCCTGCTCCAGTTCGTTGTTGCCGCAGAACAAGGCAATGCAGGGATGATGACGCAGACGACGGATATTGTCTACAAGTTCGGCTTCCACGTTGTCCATGAAGTCGTCATCAAAAGTCGGGTAGGTGCTGCACGCAAAGATAAAGTCCTGCCAGACGAGAATGCCCATTTCGTCGCAGCATTCGTAAAATTCGTCCTGCTCATAAATCCCGCCACCCCAGGCGCGAATCATGTTCATGTTGGCGGCAACGGCGTCGCCGATGAGCCGGCGGTAGTCATCGCGGGTCAGACGCGGAATGAGAATGTCTGCCGGCACCCAGTTGGCGCCCTTGGCGAAAAAGGGCACGCCATTGATTTTGAACTGGAAGCTCTCGCCCCACTGATCCTTATGCCGGTCCAGCTCAAGCTGACGCAGACCAATGCGTTTCTGCCAGACATCAATGATCTGGTTGCTGTTGCCGTCCACCAGTTCGACGGTGAGCGTGTACAAGGTCTGCTTGCCAAGACCGTTTGGCCACCAGAGTTCAGGTTTTTCCAACACCAGGGGCAAGGTGGCATCCGTGTAGGGCAATTCGACATCGTTGGCGATGATGCGGTCGTCACGGCCGCGGCCGATGCGGGCCACGAGATGCAGATTCTGCCCTTTTGTCCGAGAAACGCGAGCAGTGACGTCCAGTGTGACTTTGCCGCCGGCGTGTTTCTGGGTGAATGCCACGTCGCTGATGCGAGCACGTTGGACGCCGATAAGGCTGATATCCCGCCAGATGCCGCAGGTCACAGCCATCAATCCCCAGTCCCAGCCAAAACTGCAAGGCATCTTCCGCAGCCAACTCTTGCCGCGATAGCGCGGATCGTAGGAATTCCAGCACGGCAGCGACCGCTCCTTCTGCCGCTCGGCCATATAGGGCACCGGCGAATAAAAGTGCACTTCAAGGCGGTTGACGCCGACATGCAGGTGTTCTTTGACGTCAACTTCCCAGGTGCGAAACATGTTGTCTGCATGCATAAGTTTCTGGC
>JAAZKQ010000433.1 GCA_012799755.1 Lentisphaerota bacterium
CCCCCTAGGGTGGGTGGGCTGGAATTTAAAGGACTGCGTGAAAAATAGTCAAAAAATCATCCCTGACAAGCCCAAAAATCGCAGAGTAACAGCAAATTGTGCTTCTGAATGATTTCAGCTGCCTTGTCGCGGCGGTGGTGATGGGATGGTGCTTCGTGATGAGTTTTGACGACTTGCACCTCGTTACTGAAATACCCGCTTTTTCCAACCGTGAGCGATCATCCACTTGAGTCATGTCCCACTCAAGCGGGAGCACTGGCGATAATGGCACATCACTCAGTGGCCGATACTGCGGAACCCGGGGTGGTCCGCCTCACAAGGCCAGAGCTCCGAGGGGGGGCGACACTATCGCAACGTTGACACGCGGCGGTAAATGAAGACGCATAAGCCAAGGCCTTTTCTTTGTTTTTGAGCCACATTGCCGGCGCTGATTCATGTGTCGCCTTTCCAAGGCTCTGATTTCGGGGGATGCCGGGCCCCAGGTTCCGCTTCGCTCCACCTGGGGTTACTCATGGTGCCAGCTCTCCGAGCTTGAGTGCCCACTGCGGTCAGTATCACGGATGACATTCAGAGGGGGTTACTCATAGTGCCAGCTCTCCGAGCTTGCTTTTCTATGAATACAATCCGTTGAACAGGAAGTTCTTATCTATAGTGCAAGAGATATGCTTTTCCACGAAAATTGATCAAGAAATGAAAACTACTTAACGCTTATGGACGAGGACTCACGACTCATTCCGCGCCTGCGTGCGAGACATGCAATCTGCGGGAATCTGCGCCAATCGGCGTAATCTGCGGATAAAACCCTTCACGCTTTCGCCTGAGACCGATGGGACTGGCCGATTACACTTGTTTTTGCAAATGCATCCTGAAAGGACAGACCAGTCGCGCCAACACAGGCTGAAACCTCCTAGAAGGCTCATGGCGCCAGCCACGCCGTCCATAGAGTCCAATTTTTCCCGCCTCTACCAAACACGTCAAAACATGACATCTAACCACATTCTAATACAATGCGCCTTGAAAAACTGACAAATCCACATACACTAAGTTGGGTTTCTTGCCGCGCCGGAAAGCGCTGAGAGCCCAGCCGCCGGAACTAGCCACTGGCTAAGACCACAGAACCACAGCAATCCAATTCCCAGCAGAGAGGACAGCATGCACGAAGAGATGTCGGTTGTTGCACAAGTTTCGATTTTGGTCTTGCAGATTGGCGTCATCATTTTTGCGGCCCGATTTTGCGGCAAAGCGGCGCAGCGTTTTCACATTCCGTCGGTTTTGGGCGAGTTACTAGCCGGCATCATCATTGGTCCTTATCTACTGGGCGGCGTTGGTTTTGGCAGCGGTCTTTTTGCCAATGGCCTTTTCCCGCTACCGGCAACTGGCAACCTACCGGTGTCAACACCCTTGTACGCTATTGCGACCCTGGGTTCAATCATCCTGCTGTTCATGTCCGGCCTGGAAACCGATCTGCGCCTGCTTTTCCGCTATTCAATTGCCGGTACCATCGTCGGCATTGGCGGCGTGATCTTCTCCTTCGGCTTTGGCGCCGGTCTGGGCATGATCATGCTTGATGCCGGCTTCATGGACCCACGCTGCCTCTTCCTGGGTATTTTAAGTACGGCGACCTCCGTGGGCATCACTGCCCGCATCCTATCTGATAAAAAGAGCATGGATTCACCGGAGGGCACGACCATTATGGCAGCGGCCGTGATTGATGACGTGCTGGGCATTATCTGTCTAGCCGTTGTCTTGGGCATTGTCGGCGTTTCCGATGCCGCCTCCGGCGGCGCCGTGAATTGGGCGCAGATTAGAGGCATTGCGGTGAAAAGTGTCGTCATCTGGCTGGGCGTGACCGCCTTGGGCCTGGCTGCTGCACACCACATCGCCAGATTCCTGAAGCTTTTCCGGCCTTCCGCAGTATATGCCATCCTCGCCTTCGGCTTGGCGCTTCTGTTGGCCGGACTCTTTGAACAGGCAGGGCTGGCAATGATTGTCGGCGCCTATGTGATGGGACTGTGCCTCTCCAAGACCGATATCTCTTTCGCCTTGCAGCGTTCCTTGCGCGGCATCTATGATTTCCTCGTACCGATCTTCTTTGTCGTGATGGGTATGCTGGTTGACGTGCGGGTGCTGGGCGACATGGATGTGCTGACCTTCGGCCTGCTCTACAGCGCCTTGGCTATTATCAGTAAGATCATCGGCTGTGCGTTGCCGGCGCTTTTCCTGAACTTCAATCTCCTCGGCGCCCTGCGCATCGGCGCCGGTATGATTCCCCGTGGCGAGGTCGCCTTGATCATCGCCGGCATCGGCGCCACCACCACGATGATGGTCAATGGCGAGCCCGTACCCATTATCAATCCTAAGCTCTTTGGTGTCGCCATCATCATGACCTTGGTTACCACCATTGTCGCACCGCCCCTGCTGTCGCTCTTGCTCGGCATACCCGGTAAAGGAGTGAAAAAGGAGGTCACCGACAGCACCCTCGTCTTCACCTATTTCTCACTGCCTTCTGAAGTCGTCCGCGATTTCGTTCTTCGCACCCTCATTGAGAACCTGCGCCTCGAAGGCTTCCGCCATTCGGAATTCAGTCGCGATGAAAATATCATCTACTTCCGCAAGGAAGATGTCACCTTCACCTTGCAGATTAAAGATAATGATTTTGAATTTGAATCCACCAACGAAAACGTCCGCCTCATTAGGATGGCCATGTATGAAACCTTGGTGGAATTGCACAAGAACCTGGAAGAACTCAAGAGCATGGCATGCCCCGTGGGCATGAGCGAGGACATCATCAAGAACAGCGAAGCGCCCAAACAGCGCGTCCCCCTGGACCTGGACAAAATCATCAGCCCTGAATGCGTGGTTAACGACCTCAAGGCAACAAACCATGAGGACGCCATCCACGAGCTGATACAGGTACTGGCTCGCTCCGGTCGCCTGCTGGACATTGAGCTCTGTCAGCGCGATGTCCTCGCCCGCGAAGCCGTCGTCCACACCTGCATCGCCGGCGGCATCGCCCTGCCTCACGCCCGTACTAACGGCGTCAGCGAGCTGGTTACTGCCATTGGCATCAGTCGCGACGGCTGTGACAGTCCCGCCGGAGACGGCAGCAAGACCAAGATATTCGTCCTCAGTCTTTGCCCTAAATTCGCCGAAGGCCCCTATCTGCAGCTCGTCGCTCACGTCGCGGCGGTACTTGGCAACGAGGAGAACATTCAGGCCTTGAGCGCCAGCCCCGAAGTCGAAGACATCCGCCGGGTCTTCCTCAGAAAACTCAAAAAAGGCTGATGTGGACGGCGAAGAAGCCCTGATTTGGCGCCGCCAATGACGGGCATTTCCGGCCGGCTATTAGCATTCTTCTACTTAACGCAATTCTAACATCGCCGTCACCATTGGCAAAAGAACACTCCTTATTGTAATGGTCAGTACGGCAGACGATGTCAACGAAAGTCGTCCTGCTCGATACGAGTAAATGAACCAACACCACAGAGGAGAATGCAATGAAGAAGAAAATGATCTGCACCGCTATCACCGCCTTGTTCACGCTCTTCGGCTCAGCCTACGCGCAACAGACCATCAATGGCGCGGGCGCGTCCTTCCCGGCCCCCGTGTACCAGAACTGGACCTACACCTTCAGCCAGGGCAGCCACGGCATCAAGGTGAACTACCAGAGCGTGGGTTCCGGCGCCGGTTTCAACCAGATCAAGGCCAAGACCATTGATTTCGCCGGTACCGACAATCCCCTCACCCTTGAGGAACAGGAACGCGAAGGCATGCTGCAGTTCCCCATGCTCACGGGTGGCGTCGTCCTGATCGTCAACATCCCCGGCATCGGCGACAACGAGCTGAAGCTCAGCCGCCAGGCCCTCGCCAACATCTATCTGGGCAAAATCACCAGCTGGGATGACCCGGCCATCACGGGTATCAATCCGGGCCTGAAGCTCCCCAAGATGAAAATCAACGTCGTGCGGCGGGCCGACTCCAGTGGCACCAGCTTCATCTTCACCAATTACCTCAGCAAGATTTCCTCTGAATGGGCCGAGAAAGTCGGCGCCGGCGCTTCCGTGCAATGGCCGGTGGGCATCGGCGGTCAGAAGAACCCCGGCGTCTGCAACAACGTGGTCAAGATGGTCGGCAGCATCGGCTACACGGAATACACCTACGCGGTTGAAGGCAAAATAGCCTGCGCTCAGCTTGAGAACCGCGCGGGAGTCTATGTCAAGCCCACCGTCGAGACCTTCTCGGCCTCGGCTGCCAATGCTGACTGGAAAAACGCCCCTGGTTACTATATGGTTCTTACCGACCAGGAAGGCGCTGACTCCTGGCCGATCACCGGCGTGACCTACATCCTCATCCGTAAGGATTGCCCCGCCGAGACCAAAGCAGCCATCAAGACCTACGTCAACTGGTGCTTCACCACCGGCGCCACCGCCGCCCAACGCCTCAACTATGTGCCGATACCTGAAAACGTCGTCAAGCTCATCCAGAGCACCGTGCTCAACTAAGTGTTGACAACTCCGCGCCGCCGGGACGCCGCCACGGTGTTCCCGGCGGCAATCCTTTTGTCCAGCATGTCCCTCACATTCACCCGTATCTGCTTATGTTCGCCCTCCGCACTGACCGCATATTCCAATGGCTCTGCCTGATCTCCGCCATGATTGCCGGCCTACTCATGTTGGGCTTTTTTGTGCAATTGTCACTGAGTTCCGTATCAACTTGGCGCCAGTTCGGCCTGGGGTTTCTCGTCTCGAACGACTGGGACCCGGTAGCCAATCGCTTTGGGGCCCTGCCGAGCATCGTCGGCACCCTCTGTACCACTGTCATCGCGCTCCTGCTCGCCATTCCGTTGGCCTTCGCCGCCGCACTGTATTTGGTGGATGCGCCGCCGCTACTGAGCAATATCCTCAGCCATGCCATTGATCTGCTGGCGGCCATCCCCAGCGTCATCTACGGCATGTGGGGACTGTTCGTCATGGTGCCCATCATGCAGAAGCATGTCCAGCCCTTCATGGTTGATGTCCTGCGCCTGCACCGCCTGCCGGTAATCGGCCGCTATATCGGCGAGTATTACAACGGCTTCGGCATCTTTACGGCGGGAATCATTTTGGCCATCATGGTTCTGCCTTATATCTACGCCATCCTGCGCGATGTCATCAAAATGACCCCGCCCGTGCTGCGCGAAGCCGCCTATGGCGTCGGCTGCACCCGCTGGGAAACCGCCAAGGACATCGTGCTGCGCTACGGTATCCGCGGCGTCCTCGGCGGCATCTTCATCGGCTTGGGACGCGCTCTCGGCGAAACCATGGCCGTACTCTTCGTCATCGGCAATCTCATGGATATGCCTGAAGACATCTTTTCGGGCGCGACCACCATCGCCGCCACGCTCGCCAACAACTTCGCCGAGGCGGACTGCTTGCAGCGCAGCGCGCTCTTCGCCCTCGGTTTGGTCCTGCTGCTGATGTCCTTCAGCATCCAGGTCGCCGCCCAGTACTACTTGCACGCCACCAGTGCGCGACGTGGGGAAAGCCGCTCATGAAAAACAAGCGTAGCATCACCTCCCGCAAATGGACTGACCGCTTGGTGCGGGCCTTTTCCATCTTTGCGGTAGCCGTCGCAGTCATGTCCATGCTATGGGTCATCTGCACGGTTATTTATTACGGCCACCGCGCACTGCGACCGAGCTTTCTGCTCAATCCATCGCGACCCTACGGCATCCCCGGCGGCGGCATCGCCAATGCGCTGTTGGGAACCATCGCCATCACCTTCGGCGCCGCGCTCATCGCCGTTCCCCCGGCCATTCTTGGCGGCATCTACCTCTCCGAATACAAGGACCGTCGCGTCATTTGCTCCATACTGCGTTTCTCGGCCACAGTGATGATGGGCATGCCTTCGGTCATCATCGGTCTCTTCGTTTACATGATTGTGGTCGTATCCAGCGGCCACTTCTCCGGCTTTGCCGGCTCGGTAGCACTGGCCATTATCATGTTCCCGGTAGTTATGCGCAACACCGAGGATATGCTCGGCTTGGTGCCGTACACTCTACGCGAAGCTGCCTTGGCAATGGGCATGACCCGCACCCGCACCACCCTGCGTATCGTCTGCTTCGCCGCTCGCCGAGGACTGCTCACCGGCGTCCTCCTGGCGCTCTCACGCGTTTCCGGCGAAACTGCGCCATTGCTCTTCACCGCCCTCTTCTCTGACAGCTGGCCGACCACCTACTTCAGCGGACCGACCGCCAATATGCCCGTACTCATCACCGAATACGCCACCAACTCCCCCTTCGCTGAAATGCATCAGGCCGGCTGGGGCGCCGCATTGGTGGTCATGCTGCTCGTACTTACCATCAATATCGCTACGCGACTACTTATCCGAGGACAAGCCGATGGCCATTAAAATCAGTGCCAAAAATCTCAATTTCTACTACGGAAGCAATCAAGCGCTTTTTGACAACTCTCTTGATATTGAGGAACGACGCATCACCGCCGTCATCGGCCCCTCGGGCTGCGGCAAATCCACCCACCTGCGTGTCTATAACCGCATTTTCGAACTCTATCGCGACCAGCGCGTCACCGGCGAACTAATCATTGACGGCGTCAATGTCCTTGATCCGCAGGTTGATGTGCTGGAATTGCGCCGCAAGGTCGGCATGATCTTCCAGAAGCCCACGCCCTTTCCCATGTCCGTCTTTGAAAACATCGCCTACCCGATCAAATTGCATTTCAAACTCTCAAGTAAAGAACTCAAGCAGCGCGTCGAACAAGCTTTGCGCGCGGCTTCGCTTTGGGACGAAGTCAAAGACAAGCTTAAAAACAGCGGTCTGGCCCTCTCCGGTGGCCAGCAGCAACGCCTCTGCATCGCCCGCGCCATCGCCATCGAACCGGAAATCCTGCTCATGGACGAACCAACCAGCGCCATTGACCCCGTCGCCACCCTCAAAATTGAGGAGCTCATGCTCAGCCTGAAGGAAAAATACACCATCGTCGTGGTCACCCACAATATGCAGCAGGCCGCGCGCATCAGTGACAATACCGCTTTCTTTTTTAAGGGCCATATTATTGAATACGGCCCCACCGCGCGCATCTTTACCAATCCCAAAGAAAAGAAAACAGAAGAATACATCACCGGTCGTTTCGGCTGAGCCAAAACCCGCCCCGAAGCCCGGCCGGGCAGGGAGAACACCCACATGACAGAACATTTCCGCTTGGCTTTCGCCACCCTCCAACTCATGATCGGCGATATGGCAGCACTCGCCGAACACGCCGTGGTCATGGCCATCAACGCCGTCGAAAATCACGATATTGACGAGGCCCAGAAGGTTATCACCGGTGATA
>JAAZKQ010000434.1 GCA_012799755.1 Lentisphaerota bacterium
TCGGCGTCCCACGTATAGCGCCGACGCTCGGGATACGCTCCGCCTGCGTCCCGACTGAGCAAGGAGCCATTGGCGTCCCACGTGTAGAGAACCTGATAGCTCTCCGTGGCATTCTGCACCTCTTCTTTCAGCAGGCTGTCATTATCGTCGTATGCCAAGCTTCTGACCGTCATGGCGCCGCGTTCGTCAAGGTGAACAATCCGGACGCGATTGCCCACTGCGTCATAGCTGCTTTCTTCGCTGTAGCAATAGGCGGCCAGGCCTTCGCACCAGGATTCTTCCCGACAAAGCCGTCCCAACGCGTCATAGCGATAGCTCCGCCGTCGTTCGCGGCGTTGCGCGCCGTCATCGCTCCAACTATCCACGGCGCTGACGCAACGCCCGGCAAGGTCATACTCATAGCTGCTTTCTTGCAATAACGCCCGATTACCAGTGTCGTGGCGGATGGACGTAATCAAGCCCCGCCCATCAACGGCGAAGCTGCTGGTGGAACCATCCGGTCTGCTAATCCGGCAAATATGGCCGGCCTTGTCGTATTTAAAACCATACTCCTCCGTCTGGCTCAACTCGCGACCGGCCGCCTTGCGCACCAGTATCGTGGCCAGCGCGCCGCCCGCGTCGTAGCGGTAATGCAGGTCTGTGTGTTCCGTCCATTGTCGGATCAGCCGCCTGTCGGCATCATATTCGCGTTGCAAAACCACCCCGGCATTATTCTGGTAGACGATGCGGCCGGCGGCATTGTAGTCACAAGTCAGCAAGGTTTCGGCGACATCATCGTCGCCGCCAGCCAAGGTGATGGCTTCACAGCGCCCCAAGGCATCGTAGCGATAACGATACAGCAGTTTGCCGGCGGCATCGCCCAAGGGAAGAACCAGTTTTTCACACAAATTTCCCTGCGCGTCATAGCTATAAGCAATACTGTTGCCCAAAAAGTCGCTGTATCGCGCAGGTAGACGAGCGCCGATGGCGTAGCTCGCCGTGCATTCCTGTCCGAGCGGCAAGCGCCGTCGGCATTGGCGGCCGAACTCGTCCACCACGACATCCTGCCGCCGTCCCAGCGGATCAATGATGGCGGCCAGTCCCAGCAGCGCATTGTACTCGTAGCTGTACTCGGCCAAGACCTCGCTGTCATCATCATTGTGGGCTCGGCTGCCCTGCCCTGCTCGGCGAGTAGCCTTGTCGTTCCCAGGGGCGCTGTCACCGCTCTTGCACAGCCGCACCGAGCTCAGCTGACCGGCGCTGGTGAAGCTGTTGACTGTCAACAAACCGGCAGGATTCTGCATCAACCGCAACCGGCCCTGCGCATCATATTCGGTCAAGGTGATAGCGCCGCCGGGATCAATGTACGCCATCGGCAGCCCACGTTCATCGTAGCTGTAAAGCGTCTGGTTGCCGGCTGCATCTGTCAACGCCGTGACATTGCCAATGGCGTCGTATTCCTTGGAATAGCCGCGGCCGACGCCATCGCGCACACTGATGCAACGGCCATTGGCGTCGTACTCAAAAGACTGTTCGACGCCGGTGAGCGAGCGCGTAAAACGCAGTCGTCCGGCAGCATCATAGTCCCTGGTGGCGTTGGCGACACTGCTGCCGCCGGCCAGCAACTGACAGCGGTATTGTCCATCACCGAGCTCATCACGAAGCACGGCAATGTCCCTGAGCAGTTCCGTGCCGCAGAGCCGCCCGCAGGCGTCAAACTGCCTTCGTTCAGCCTGGGGAAAGACCAAAATATCCGGCGGCTGCTCGCGTTGATTTTCGGGAAGCACGAGGGGCCCGGCCGCCAGCACCTGCTGCCCGGCAGCGTCGTAGAGAAAGCGCCAGAGCACGCCGGCGTCATCCCGGGTTTCAACCACGCGGTCCATCACATCAAAGCGCCGATTCAGGCATTGGCCGCTACTGGCGCTTTCCTGCGATGCTCGCCCGCGATAGTCGTAAGTCGTTTTTTGCCAATTGTTAAGTGAATCATAGGTGCTGGTTGGCCGCCCTTCGTCGTCATAGTCGGCGGCAACGCTGAGTTCGGAAATCTGCGAGCCGCCATCGGTAAAAAAACGCAAGGTCTTCACTGCCAAGTTATTGCTGCCATCGTATTCCGACTGTATCTGTAGGCCGCGCATATCGGTAATGGCCTCCGGCCGGCCTCGTTCGTCGTAGGATACGAGAACGGGCGCCATGCCCTCGCCGCCGGTGAAACTGCACACGCGTCCCTGTGCGTCGTAACTCATGGTCACAACATCGCCTGTCGCCGTTGTGATGCGGGTATTGCGTCCTTGCTCGTTCATGGTGTAATCCGTCAGGCGTCCCAGGGGATCAACAATACGGCGACAGCGGCCATTGTCGGCATAGACATAATCTGTACGCTGGCCGAGAGGCTCAACCCGCGCCTGTAGCCGGCCGGAGTCGTCATATAAAGCCAAACTCTTTTCACCCAATGGGTTAGTGACAGCGCTTTCGCGCCCCTTTGCGTCATACTCGTAGCTGGTCAAAGCGCCATCGGGTGCGACGACGGCGGAGATCATGCCGCGAGCGTCATGAAGAATGGTCGTTTCGTGGCCAAGCGGGTCCGTGCGCAGTTCGACCCCGGCGATGCTGTCCCGCAAAACAGTCGTTTCGGCGCCGTCGGCGTTGGTCGTGGCGCAGAGGCGTCCCAGCGTGTCGAAACGCTGGGCGAAAAGCAGCGCGCCGCGGCCATCGCGTATTGCTGTGAGGTGAAAAGGAAAGCGCTCGTCGTCATAGCTGTAGCTGCGGCGCAACTGCTGCGCCTGCTCAAGATTGCAATGCCGCAGCTGAACGAGCCTGCCGAGTTCATCATACGCATACTCCAGCCGCCGTGGCTCGCCCTGCAAAGTCTCAATGGCCGTAATGCGTTTGTCCCCGTCGCGCCCACGTTCGATTTTCATAATGTCCTTTATGCGGCCATCCAAGGACTGGTTGCTGACCTTGTCGCCGGCGAAGACGATGCGTTCACCATCGCGGGTTGTGATTTCACGCAGTCGCGTCGGGCCGTATGCGGCGACATGGGCGTAGCTCACACCGTCGTCGGGACCGTCAGCGCCACCGACGAGCAGCTCGGCGTCGCCGAGAAACTCTCTCTCCAGCAAGTACTTGCTGCCATCTTGACAACTCAGTACGAAACCAGGAAAATCGTAGTTTTCCCAGGGTGTCGCCATGCCGGCGGCTTCCCAGTAGGGCGCCAAGCCCGGCAGCGTCATGAGTTTGTTGGACACCGTCGGCGCCAGCGTCGCCGCCACGGCGTCGGGCGCGCGCCATTGAGCGTAGTAGCAGAATGAGGTGCCGCCGCCGGGCACGAGTTCATAGACAAAAGTCGTTCGTCGCCCGTCAGGCAGTGTCACGCAGACATCGCGGCTGCCGCTCTGGCGGATTGACAGCGTGTCGCCAAAGACATCCATGCGCTCCGCGCGCTCTTCGGGAATAACGACGTCCATCGCCGATAAATTCAGGGACCAGCCCGGGCCGAAATCGCCATCTTGCAAAGAATCCGACGCATATTTGCGAGTGGCCTTGATCATCATGTTTCCGGCCGGCAGCCTCAGATCCTCTTCCTGCCAGGTAAAAGGCCCGCTTTTCAGCTCGCTGGCGAGTTGAAAAACCACCTGGTCCACCGCGCACTGTCCCGCCGCGATAACCTCAAGGCATAGTTCGTAGCGGCCATCGGGCAGACCACTCAAATCCAGCAACGCCAACTCGGCGGCGGACACGGCGCCGCCAAACCAAAGTCGGCGTTCGCTCTCCGCCGCCGCTCGTGCCCGCGCCGGCAGCAGCGCCGCGCAATGCGGATCATTTTGCCGCGGACAAACAATCAGCCATTCGCCGCGCTCGTCTTTGACCGCGAGCTGATAGCCGACCTCCTGCCCGTCTTCGCTATAGCAAGCGCTGCCCATGACCCTGACCACGGCCTCCTTGAGCACGCCTGTGACAGGCTGAGTGATCTGAGCAATGACTTCACCGCGCTGATGATCAACTTCCAGACTGCGTTCGCGCCACAGGCCCAAGTCCGGCAAATTAATGCGCACCTGGTAGCTGCCATCGGCAAAATCCGCACTGGAAAACGACCATTGCACTTCACTGCCATAGCCATGCTGCGGCGCCACAGCCGGCACTGCCGGCACGGACGCTACCCAGGCGCAATCCTGCCGCAGTGTCGCTGTCAGCGTCACCATCGGGTCATCCCCCGCCCAGCCACAGACCAAGGCCGGCGTCAACATCATATCAACGATGATCGGCACGGTGAAGCATGCAACGACGCTATCCGCCGCCAAACCATTGACGCCCACGGCCCGCAATTCCAGGAGATTTTCGCCGCTGCGACATAAGGCCAGTGGTACGACGCCGGCAAACTCGCTTTCCCAGGGGAAAAAGTGCTCAAGCAGCAATTCGCCATTGAGCTGCAAAGACAGGTAGGCCAATTCACCAGCGCTTTCCTTGTACAGCTGATACACGATGTCGCCTAGCAATGGCCCGTCGTTAAGCTGGGGACTGCACAACACAACGACGGGCTTTTCACCACCCGCCGCCCCGGCATCGGGATAGCGCAGCAGCCGTTGTCGCAGATTGCCGGCGCGGTCACTCGCCTGCAGCCACAAGCCTCGCGCCAGCGCAGAAGCCGGAATCGGCAGTTTGTCCACCGTTCCCTCCTGGCTACCTGGCGAAAAGTTTTCCTCACGCAGAAGCTCGCCCCCCAGCCAAATGCGTATGCTCTGCAACTCGCAGTTATCCCAAGCGCTAACGGTGAGTGTCGAACTCTCGTCAGGCGGCCAGCCATCAAGTGCAACGTCCAAGATGGGCGGCAGATCGTCATCGTCGTCCTCGGGCCGGATATGACAAGCAATGCTTGCCGACAAATACTCAGCGCCGGTCTCATCCCAGGCTACGGCTTGAAGGACGTGGCGCCCCGCCGGCCA
>JAAZKQ010000435.1 GCA_012799755.1 Lentisphaerota bacterium
AGAAAAACCTTGCCGGCCATTGAAAAGGCTTTGCCGATTCGTTATACTAGGTACTTTGCCGCAGATGCCTTTTTCCACTGACTGCGGGCGATAACGGCAGGTCACCAGGTTCACCGTTCCGCAGCCGGCCTCGCCATAACGATATGACTGGCGTCCACAGCAGTAGCCTTTGGCACAAGCATCTGATGGAAACGGTTGTCTGAGGCGGTTACTGTGGATGAATAGTGCGCAGAATGCTCAGCTAAGCATGAAATAATGGGTAGGTGTCCAACGTGAAAGCCTTCATTGCCATCGTCCGGCAGACCATGCGCTCTGCCATACGTTCCAAAGTATTCCACGTTCTCTTCGTTCTCATCCTCCTGGCGGTCTTTCTCCTGCCCATGACCGTATCCGGCGACGGCACCGCCGTCGGCTTGGTGCAGATATCCCTTACCTATTCGCTGGGCATCGTCGTCACCCTCATTTCCACCACCACGCTGTGGCTGTCCTGCTCACAACTCTCCCGCGAAATTGAGGCCTACAACATCCATCTGGTCGTGTCCAAACCCTGCCCGCGCTGGCTGCTCTGGCTCGGCAAATGGTTCGGCATCTTCGTCATGCACAGCGTCATCCTGTTGGTTTCCGCCGCCATAGTCTTCGTCCTCATCCAATGGCGGGTCGCCAGAGGCAATTTCTCCGAAGCCGAGCTCATTCGCCTTGACAAGGAAATCCGCGTCGGTCGCCGCGCCTTCTTCCCCGACCCTGAGCCGTACGACGAGCGAGTCGAGGCCGACTATGAACGCCGCCAAGGCGAATTCATCGGCCAGGACCCAGCCACCGTCAAGGCTGAGCTTCGACGCCAACTGGTCGCCAAAAGTGGCGATATCCAACCCGGTCACATGAAAGTCTGGACCTTCACCGGAGTGCGGACCAAATCAGCTGACGATCCGCTCTTCATCCGTTATCGCCTGTTTTCCGGCTCCACGACGAGCACCAACCAGCAGCTGATGCCCTGTCTATGGGGCTTGAAAGACCCCAGCGCCCCCGCAACCATCGCCGATCCATACGTCTATCAACAGATGAAAGTCATGGGCGGCAGCTTCCAGGAAATACCCATCTCCAACCTCACTATTGACAAAGATAACGAGAACCGCGTCATCCTGCGCTACATCAATCCGCCGGCGGAATATTGGGAAGGCGCTGAGCCGACATCGGCAATCTTCCAGGCTCAGGATGGCCCTGCCATCTTGGTCGCCGTCACCGGCTTCGCCGCCAACTACTGGCGCGCCATGATCCTCGCTATCCTGCAGCTGGCCTTCCTGGCCGCCCTGGGTTGCACTGTCAGCGCGGCTTTCTCCACGCCCGTAGCGGCTTTCGTCGCCGTGGCCTACCTAGTCATCGGTCTCTCCGTACAGGCAGCCGTCACCGCACCACTGCAGAACGACGACGGCTCATGGAAATACAAGGGCTTCAGCGACATGGCCGCGCACAAATTCGCCCAGGTCGTCGGTCAACTCGTCGTCTCCGTGGATGACCTTGACGCCACGTCGGACTTGGCCCGCGGCCGCCTCGTCGAAGGCCGCCGCATCGGCATGGCCTTTGCCACCCTCTTCTGCCTGCGCACCGGCCTCATCGCCGGTGTCGGCATCTGGATTCTCACCCGACGGGAGTTGGGCGCCGTCATCAGAAAATAGCCGCCCTCTTCTCATTCATGTCCTTTACGAACACCTAGCCATAGCGTCACATGAAAAAATTAGCCAGCAGCCTCCTCATTTTCATCGTCGCCTTCTTCATCCTCGGCGCGGCTCTCTCCGCCATACAGGGGCGTATGAATGCCATCCGCTACAGCGAGCGCCTCACGGATGACGATCCGCTGGAAAACGCTCCTCCCCTGGTGGCCTTCACCAGCGTCGCCCTCGGCGGCTTCCGCGGCCTGCTTGCCGACTACCTCTGGCTGCGTTCAAGCAAAATGCAGGACGAAGGCAACTACTTTGAGATGGTGCAGCTTGCCGACTGGATCGTCAAACTCCAGCCTCGCTTCACTGGCTCCCACGCCTTCCTCGCTTGGAACATGGCCTACAACGTCTCCGTCACCTTCACCAGCTTTGAAGACCGCTGGCGCTGGGTCAAACGCGGCATCGAACTCATCCGTGACGAAGCCCTCGAATACAATCCCGGCGACCCCGAACTCTTCCGCCAGCTTGGCTGGATTTACCAGCATAAACTCGGCAAGGACCTCGATGACGCCAACCGCTACTACAAAACCGAATTCGCCAAGGAGATGATCAGGCTCTTCGGCGACTTCTACGGCGAATGGGACGAACTCATCAAGGCGCCGGAAAACGAACAGAAGCTCCGCGCCGCCCTCGGCGGCAAGAATGACTTCTGGAGCATCATCGCCAGTCATGGCTACAAGGACTTTGCCGATTTTGAACGGCACT
>JAAZKQ010000436.1 GCA_012799755.1 Lentisphaerota bacterium
CAGTTCCTGTTGCCTTGTAATGAAACCTACCTTTCGTGTCTGCTATGTGGCACGCCTTCAGCGTGCTGTTTCGGGTGGGGCTTCCCTGGGGTTGCGCCTGCGGCGCAACCCCAGGCTGGTATGTGGTGCCCATTCAGGGCACTCCGCCGCTTTGCGGCCGCTTGCGCGCCGTTTGCGGGGTCATGTCGCAGCACGACCGGGAGAGGCTCGCCTGGCAAAGCGGCTGGAAGCCGCTTCCAGTGTGCCCGGCAGACGCAGGTTGGCGCTATTTGCAGGATCATGTGCTGCTGCCGGGCTGCAAGCCCGCAGCACAGCCGGCAGACAGGCGCTATCTTGGTAAAAGCGGACAAGACAGACAGCTGTGGACAACATGTGCCATCGTCCATAGCCGTCCATAGCGTCCATACTGTCCATAGCAGCTTGCGGGAACGACAATGATCAATGAGTGACCGATTAGCTGACTCGTTTCATAAGAACATGTTTCGTTGTTGTAAAGGCAATGTAAAAGTGATATAATTGGCTCAGGCTGTGCGGGTGAGATGATATGGAGAGGCTGTTTGATTCAGCTTTTAGCATAGCAAGGAGGCTGTCATGAAAAAATCAAAAAGCTTCACTCTGATTGAGCTGCTGGTGGTGATTGCGATTATTGCCATTCTAGCGGCGATGTTGCTGCCGGCCTTGTCGAAGGCGCGTGAGAAGGCGCGGGCAATCAGCTGCCTGAACAACATCAAGCAGATTGGTCTGGAGCATATGATGTATGCGCAGGACAATGAGGATCATTTTATTTTCACGCAGTCGCATAATGCCTCGTCATACCGGCCGTGGCCCGCGTTTATCGGCTACAAGACCAATGACCCCAAGTGGAATTGTCCGTCGGTGGTGCAGAATCTCACCAGTTCCTGGCGGGTGTACGGCATGGTCAACTATCACCAGGACGGCACCTACAGTACCAAGAAGGCGGTTTTGGGTGATGTGCTGGTGCAGGTGAGCAATGTTTGCGGCGGGATTTGGAATCGCTACTATCTGGTGAATGCCTACAAACAGCCGTCGGCGTCATCGCTGCTGGCGTGTACGGCGGACAGCATGGGGGCGTCGGCGCCCGGGCAGCCTCGCTGGCAGTTCAATGCCGGTGCGTGGTGCGATACTTACGGCAATATTTTCCTTGCCCATAATGAACGCGCCAATACTTTCTTCGTTGATGGGCATGCTGCCGCGCAGGGATGGGGTGAATTCCGCAATGGGCCGGATCAGTGCAAGTACTTCGTGACCCGTAGTCTGGAAAAAATGAGCAAGCCCTGATCACATTGCGCTATGTAAGGGCGGACCACTGTGTCCGCCTTTTTTTTATCCGCAGATTACGCAGATTCTCGCAGATTATTTTTGGGGTGGGCTGTTGGCGTCGGTGGCGTTTTTGCGCCGCATTGCCGGCGCTGATTCATGTGTCGCCTCGCCGAGGCTCTGATTTCGGGGGGGCGTGCCCCAGGTTCCGCTTCGCTCCACCTGGGGTTACTCATGGCGCCGGCTCTCCGAGCTTGCTTTTCAACGAGCGCTGGTGTCGCGGTGGTCTTTTTC
>JAAZKQ010000437.1 GCA_012799755.1 Lentisphaerota bacterium
ATGGACGACAACACCTGCTCGCGCGCCGTCCATACTGTCCATATTGTCCATACTGTCCATATTGTCCATACTGTCCATAGCAGCTGACAGCAACAACGGTTATCAACGAATGACCGTTTACCGAACCACAGAAAAAAGCTCGCCGATGTGCTTTCGTTGTCTGGGCGAGCGTCTATGTTTATGCGTGGCCGGCACTCTATTACAACAGCGGCAAGCACGGCAAAGAACAAGCTTACATGAAGATCAAAACAGCCGTAGTAACCCGCCATAGACAACAAAGGACCACATCGTGAGCAGCGCACAAGACGTCTTTGCAGCCTTTGAGCACAGTGAGAGGCGAATCTTCGCCGCCTTGGCCCAACAGCCCGTCCGCGATTTGAGCGCAGACCAGGACCGCCGCGAAGTCCGCGCGCTGCTGACACGCTCCCTCGGCCTGGCACGCATTCCGGCGCCGACCCTGCAAGTGTCGCTTGTGAACGAAAAGTCGCTCAACGGCTGCCGGCTGCAATGCTTGGCGGGCACGAGCTGGCCCGGCGCAACCGTCACGGCGCACCTCTATCTGCCGGAAACCCCGCCGCCTTGGCCGGTCGTGCTCATCTGCTGTGGTCACGGCGAGCTGGGCAAGACGACCTACGCCGCCATGGGTCTGCGCCTGGCCCGGCAAGGCGCCGCCGCGCTGATCAATGACAATATCGGCCAAGGTGAGCGTGAGCCCATGGGCCACTGGAAAGTCACCGCGCCCTTTGCGTTGGGTTTCAGCGTTCAAGGCATGATCGTGCGCGAATCCCTGGCTTGGCTGCAATGGCTGAAACACGACAAGCGTTTTACCCACCTGGGCGCTGCCGGCAACTCCGGCGGCGGCACCCTCAGCATGTGCCTGGCAGCGTTATCCGATGACCTTGCAGCCGTCGTCTCCACCGGCTACCCCAGCACCTTCGAACTCCTTGCCCGCAAGCAAAAAACACACTGCCACTGCAATCTTTTTCCGGGCGCCATCGGCCGTTTCGACATGTGGGAACTCTACGCGCTCTTCGCGCCGCGCCCACTGCTCATCATGCAGGGCCGTTATGACAATCTCTTCCTGCTGGACAGCTTTCTGGCCACTGCCCGCAAAATCAGTCACATCTACCAGGCGCTCGGCGCCGCGACGGCTTTCACCAGCATCGTGCCCGACGGCCAGCATTCCTGGGACGCACCACGCCGCCAGCGCATCGGCGACTTCTTCGCCACCCACTTCGGTCTTCGTCAGCCCCTGCCGGACGACGAGACCTGCAGCGAGCCCATCCTTGACGCGACCTTTGCGCCCTGCCTGCCATCCTGGCCGGCCGATGCCCTGGACGCCGACGCCCTCGCCGGCAGCTTCACCGGTACGCGCCTGGACCCGCCGCCAAAGCTTTGGGAGATTTATCCGCCGGCGGGTCTGCCCGCACCCTGGCCGGCCTTGAGCAACCGCGGCCCAAGCGAACAAATTCTCGCTCAGTGGGAATGTTTTCTCGCTGATATCTGATAGTCACCAACACCCCCAAACCGAGGAGCAACCATGAAGCAGACCGCCGTACTCAAAGACCACGCTGACAGCCTTCTGCCCGCCGGCAAAAACTGGCAACTCGTCTGGAACGACGAATTCGACGGCACTGAACTGGACAGCAGCAAGTGGAATTTCCGCCTCAATTTCTGGGGCAAGCCTTTCAAAGCTTTCACCGATGAGGGCGTCGTCCTTGATGGCAAGAGCCACCTTCAGCTCCACTTGATCAAAAAGGACGGTTACTTCTGCTCGCCGCACCTGCAAACAGGCTCGCTGACCTTCGATATGCCCCGGGAAGAATCTTGGAGCTTCTGGCCCTTCGGCAAAAAACAGGAAGCCAAATTCATGCATCGCTATGGCTACTACGAAATACGTTGCCGTCTTCCGAAAAATGGCGGCTGGTGGTCGGCCTTCTGGCTGCAATCGCCCTGCATCGGCGCCCATCCCGACCCGCGCCGCGCCGGCGTCGAATGCGATATCATGGAAAGTTACCGCATGTACAAAGACAAGAGGCTTGTCGGCGGCAATCTCTGGGGTGGCTACGGCGCCGAAGGCCGCGGCCACGGGCACTTCAGCTGGCCCTTCGTCGAGACTCCCGACACCTGGCACCACTACGGCGTGCATTGGCACCCTAATGGCTATGTCTTCTATGCCGACGGGCAGGAGGTCTGCAGGGTGTCACCCGATCCCAAAGAAGCGCGCATTGTTCTTGACGATGAAGGCAAAAATGCCGGTCTTGCCGGCGCCGTCGTCACCGGTCCCGTATCCGAGGTCGAGCAGTTCATCCTTGTCTCCACTGAATGCATCGGCTACCGTAAAACCGGCAAACACGATCCCTCCCTTGAAGATGCCATCCTCCCCGATTTTTTCGAAGTGGACTTTGTCCGCGTCTTCGACGAAGTGCCATGACGAATTCGCCCGGGCAAAGGACAGCATGATGGATGGCAAAGATGGCATCATCAGCGAGAAATGTCGCGAGAAAGCGCTGCGGCTCCTCACCGTACGACCGCACGCCAGCAGCGAAATCCGCCAGAAGCTGCGCAAAAACCGCGATTTTCCGCCAGCCGTCATTGAAGAAATCATCAGCGATTTCACCCGCGTGGGCCTTCTCAACGACCGGCAGTTCGTGGCGCTCTTCTGCGAGGAGAAGAAGAACGCCATGACGCCGCCCGGCCGTTATCAGGTCGCGCTGGCCCTGCGCCGCAAAGGCCTATCCGCCGAGCTCATCAATGAGGTCATGGCTGAGGTCTGGGACCGCCATGAGGGCCTGGCCAATGAGCACGACGACGGAATGTCGCCCGAACTCGCCCGCGCCATCCGCGCCGCCACCCCCAAATGGCAGTCGCTGTGCCGTCGCGCCGAACCGTCGCCGCAGCTGCGCGCCAAGCTCATGCGCTTCCTCGCCGGTCGCGGCTACGCCGGCGACATCATCCGCCAAGCCTGCGAACAGGTCTGCCGCAAACGCGAGTAGCCAAAAGGCGCAGGTAGGTTTTGCGAGGGGGAGGAAAGGGCCAGATAGGCGCACGATGCGTACTCGAAAGCGGCTGGAAGCCGCTTCTACTCTG
>JAAZKQ010000438.1 GCA_012799755.1 Lentisphaerota bacterium
CCGAAAACCGGGGCCGAGCTTTTCTCCGTTGTTTGTGTGGTAATCGTATCTACTTTAACGGCTAAAGAAAGGCTGATAAAAACGCTTGCGACAGGCAAAAATCACCTCGTACCCCTTTTCGGATAACCTCTAGTCAGTCCATTATATTTCTATGAGCCACGCCGTCGCGTCATAGCATCGGTCCGCGCGACAGCGCCGCTTTCCTGCCCTGAACCCTATTGCCATTTATCGGAACCGCCCGTGGGATCATTTTCCGCCAATCCGCTGGTGCTGAGCGCCGGCAAACTCCATGTCCAAATCGCCGACAAGGTGCTGATTGACAATCAGGACCTGCTTATCCACGAAGGCGAGCGCGTCGGCCTCGTCGGCCGCAATGGCTGCGGCAAGTCCACCCTGATGAAAATTCTCGCCGGCCAGGAGCACTTTTTCGCCGGCGAAGTCAGCCGCAAAAAGAATATCCGCACGGCATATATGCCGCAGGAAGTGGACTTGCCGCCGGGCAAGACCGTCCGCGATTGCATTCTGGAGGGCGCGGCGGACCTGTTGGCCATCCTGCACGACTACGAACACAGCGCGTCCGGCAAGCAGCTGCATGAACTCGAAGCAATCATCAACGCCCGCGACGGCTGGAATCTCGAAAGCCGCCTGAATATGCTCATTGAGTCCTTGGCCGCGCCGGCGCCCGACCGCGTGGTGGACACGCTTTCCGGCGGCGAAAAACGCCGCGTCGCTCTCTGCCGCGTCCTGCTTGACATGCCGGACCTGTTGCTGCTTGACGAGCCGACCAACCATCTTGACACGGAGACCATTGCGTGGATGGAGGATTATTTTCAACGCTCCAGCTGCACCTGCCTCTTCGTCACCCACGACCGCTACTTTCTCGACAGAGTCAGCACCCGCATTCTCGAACTGGCCGGCGCCGCCCTCTACTCGCACGACGGCAATTACCAGGACTTTCTACGCAAGAAGGCCGAACGCGAGGCCGATGCCGAAGCCAACGAACAACGTCGCCTGGCTTTCATCCGTCGCGAGATTGACTGGATCCGCCGCGGCCCGCAGGCCCGCGGCACCAAGTCATGGAGCCGCATCCAGCGTTTCAATAACGCGGTCAATCAGGATGGCCTCGCCGTCGAGCGTGACATTGCGCTGCTCATTCCACCGGCGCCGCCCATGGGCAACATCATCGTGTCCCTCAAAGACGTGTCGCTGACCCTCGGTGGCCGCCGGCTTTTCTCGCAGCTGAACCTGGATTTCGAGCCGGGCATGCGCCTGGGTATCGTCGGCCGCAATGGCTTGGGCAAGACCAGCTTGCTGCGCCTCATCCTGGGTGAACTCCAGCCGAGCAGCGGCAGCATCCGCGTCGGCGAACGCACGCAGTTCAACTACATCGCTCAACATCGCATCACCCTCCATGACGACAAGACTGTCTTCGAGGAAATCGGCGAAGGCAACGACTATGTGCTCTTCGACGGCCGCAAGCTCAACCTCTGGAGCTATTTGCACAACTTCCTCTTCCAAGACGATGAAATCAACACCCAGGTCGGCAAACTCTCCGGCGGCGAACGCAATCGCCTCGTGCTCGCCCAAAGTATCAAAAATGGCGGCAATTTTTTGCTTATGGACGAGCCTACCAACGACTTGGACCTGCCCACCCTGCGCGTCCTTGAAGAAGCTATCAACGATTTCAGCGGCTGCGTCGCCGTCGTCAGCCACGACCGTTATTTCCTCAATCGCGTCTGCACTCATATCCTGGCCTTCCAGGATGACGGCGAGCTCTTTTTCCAACCCGGCGACTTCAGCTACTACGCGGAAAAACGCGCCGAAAAGCTCTTGGCCCGGCAAGCCGCCCAGGCCGCCGAAAACAACCAGCCCGGCCCTGCCCCGAGCAGCAAGGCTGACGACAGCGGCAGCGCCGCGGCACGACCGCGCAAGCTCAAATGGGCCGAACAGCGCGAGCTTGAGGGCATGGAAGCAAGCATCGCCGCCGCCGAAGCGGCCGTCGCCGAAACCGAAGCGCTCTTCCTTGATCCGAATTTTCATGCCCGCTATGGGCGGCAAAGTGCCGATATCACTGCTACATTGGAAGCTCAGCGGGCTGAAGTCGAACGGCTCTATGCCCGTTGGGTGGAACTTGCAGAGCTCAGTCAGGGGCAATGACCCCAAATAGGCAATCGTATCAGCAAACAGAAAGGCGCCATGATGAAAGTCTTACGTGTAGGAATCATTGGTCAGGGTCGCAGTGGGCGGGATATCCATGCGGAATTTCTCAAAAATTGGCCGGAGCAATTCAAGATCGTCGCTGTCTGTGATCTGCTCAAGGACCGCTGCGAGCGGGCCGAGAAGGAATACGGCTGCAAGAGCTTCCAGGATTATCGCGAGATGATCAATGACAAGAGCCTGGAACTGGACTTCGTGGTCAACGCCAGCTTCAGCCACCTCCATGCGCCCATCAACAAAGAGATCATGCTCGCCGGCCTTAACGTGCTCTGCGAGAAGCCTTTTGCCAGGACTGCCGATGAAGTCCGCGAGCTCATCGGCGTCGCCAAACGCACGGGGCGGTTGTTGGCCGTCTATCAGCAATCGCGTTTTGCCCCCTACTATCGCAAGGTCAATGAAGTGCTTCTTTCCGGCGTTCTCGGCCCGATCCGCATGGTCAAGATCGCCTTCAACGGCTTTTCCCGTCGTTATGACTGGCAAACCCTCCAGGCTTACAACGCCGGAAATCTCTACAACACCGGCCCCCATCCGCTGGACCAGGCGCTGGGCTTCATCGGCCGCGATGTCATGCCGGAAGTGTGGTGCCGCATGGACCTGGTTAACGCCCAGGGCGACGCCGAGGACTTCTGCAAAGTCCTGTTGTCCTATCCCGGTCGTCCCGTCGTTGACATGGAAATCTGCTCCAACAACCACTTCAATCCCTATACCTACCAGGTCTACGGCACCTACGGCAGCCTTGCCGGCACCATGAACCAAATTGACTGGAAGTACTACATTCCCGAGGAGGCCCCGCCCATCCGTCTCATCAAGGAGCCGCTGCCGGGACCGTCATACTGCTCGGAAAAACTCGTTTTCCACGAGGGCAAATGGACTGTCTCTGAGGAAGACAAGAATCTCTTCAACTCCATGTCCCGGCGCTTCTACAGCAACCTCTATGACGCGCTCACCGCCGGCGCCGCCTTGACCATCCCGCCCGAGCAGGTGCTCCAGCAGATCGCCGTCATCGAAGAGTGCCACCGCCAAAACCCCATGCCACGAAAATTCTGACGTGAAACGCCGCGCCGCCGCCAGGCGGCTCCTCCGCGCCTGGCGACGGCGTGTCCGAAAGCGGCTGGCAGCCCGCAGCGTGACATGACCCCGCAAACAGCGCCAAACACTCAGCATCCCTGGCCGCGAAGCGGCGGAAGCGCTGAAGGCGCAAAACATACCAGCCCAGGGCAAGCGCACTGAAGGTGCGCACCGCCCTGGGTGGAA
>JAAZKQ010000439.1 GCA_012799755.1 Lentisphaerota bacterium
ACCTTGGACTCAGGGGACTGGTTGGCCGACGCCGGGGAGTCCTGGAGGCCCCTCCTGCGCGTGAGACAAGCAATCTGCGGCAATCTGCCCCAATCGGCGAAAAAACCGGCGGCGATGCGAGACATGCCGCTAATAATCTGCGCCAATCTGCGACATCTGCGGATAAAAAATGTCTGTTATCAATCGGTGACCGGCTACCTCCACTTGCAGTTATTTTCACTTCCAATGCTTGAAGCCAATGCTTCCCATCCTACATTAATTGAAACGCTTGGGAGGGTTTTCCCTCCCTGATAATCCCAGCAATCAAGTTTCTAGAATCCGAAGGAATGGACACATGAAAAAGTTGATGTACCTCGCTCTCATCGCCGCCCTGGTTCTCCCCGTTGTTGGCTGCAAGAAAAAAGAATCTACAGAACCCACCCTGAAATCCGTCGCTGAAGACGCCAAGAAGCTCGCTGAAGACGCCCAGAAAGACATTGAGAACGTCAAAGTCGAATTGCCCAAGGAGTGATGAAATAACATCACGCTTTGTGACTGCAAAGGACGCCGCCATTTTCGCTGGCGGCGTCCTTTTTTATACCCTAATGCTCCATTTTGCCCGCAGTGTTTCATTCCCCACAAGTCCACGGCGCTATAGTAAGCCCATCGTTTGCCGCACTCAGCGCGGTTCCCCTTCTGCATGTAATCCACCCCCCACCCCTGCGAGCAACCACGAATGCCCCATGCTCCAACGCCGTCCTCATGGGCGAAATCACCAGTGCCGCGCCCGACAACGACGAGCGGGGCCAGGCCATTCAAGCAGTCATCAACCACGTATGGCGCTGCAAGCTGAGCGTCAAAACCGACAAGGATGGCCGCGTGGCCTTCCGCGGCTTCCGCGGCAACTATCGCCTCAGCCGGCAAGACGCCGCCGGCAAAAATCACAGTGCCCTATACGCCCTGCGCTGACACGGAGCTCTTAGCCATGCCATTTTGTTGCAATAGCCTGAAAGCCCTGGTCGCCTGTCACAGCACCCCCGGTGATGAAGACGAGGTCGCCAAACTGCTGCTGGACCACTGGTCACAAAGCGGCTGGCGCTGCCGGCGCCACGGCCGCTACGGCATCAGCGCCCAATCGCCAAAATGGCATGACGACTGGCCGACGGTGATGTTCTGCGCCCACATGGACTCGCCGGGATTCATCGTCCAAAGCGTCAATGACGACAAGATTATCGCCGTCAGCCTCGGCGGTATCAACCCCGAAAACGCCAATGGCGCCGCCGTTATCGTCAAGACGGCGGCCGGCACTGTCCCGGCGCAAGTATGGGCAATGCCCGATCCCCCCGGCAGCTTCCAAGTGATATGCCAACAACCGATTTCCCGGGGTGACCGCATCTGTTTCGCTCCAACTTTCAAGATAACCCAGGAAGAGGTCACGGCGCCCTTTCTCGACAACCGTTTAGGCTGTCATCAGCTGCTGATGCTGGCAAAGGCCTTCTCCGACACAACGTCAGGCGAGCACCCGCAAGCGGTCAATATCATCCTGGCGGCAACAGCGCAGGAAGAGTTCACCGGCTTCGGCGCGGTCGTATTGGCCAAAGCCTGCCCAGCCGATCTGGTGATCTGTCTGGACGCCACCTACGCCGACAAACAGCAAGGCGTTTCCCTCGGTAAGGGCCCGGTCTTGACCGTTAGCGACAAGTCTGTCCTCCTGGGCCCCAAGCAATCCGCCTGCCTCCAGGAGCTGTGCGGACGCTGGGACCTGCCCCTGCAGACAGAAATCTACAATTTCAGCGGCACCGACGCCCGGGCTTTCCCACAGCAGGGCTGCGACGCCGCGGTGTACCCCATCCTGCTGCCCAGTACCGGCAACCACAGCCCAACAGAAACGGCGCGGCTCTGCGATATCCTCACCCTGCAGATACTGCTGCTTAAGCTCTCTGGCGATTCGGCAGCCGTCCAGGCTCTGGGTTCACAAAGCTTCGCCTAGTCGCAACCGGTCACTCTTTGATCATTGTTATTTCCACAAGCTGCTATGGAGGCTATGGACAGTATGGACGGCAAACGAGCAGGTGTTGTCGTCCATCGCGTCCATCGTGTCCATAATGTCCATGTTGCGCCGTAGGCGCTTAACCATGCTTAACCCCAGCCTTCAGGC
>JAAZKQ010000046.1 GCA_012799755.1 Lentisphaerota bacterium
CTATTCCCACTCCTGAAGCGGGCCAGACGCCCCATAAGCTCTATGCCGCCGCTATTAACCGTTACGGCGAAATGACCAGCTGGTTCGCAGTGCCTGACGCACCGCCGCCGGCGCCTGCCGCGCCGGCTGCCCAGCCCGGCGAAATGCCGCCCGGCGATATGGGGCCGCCTCCCGATATGCCGCCGCCCATGTAAGGCTTATCGGGTTTTGCGAGGGGGGGGTAGAAGGGGGCAGTGTCCTTGGTCCAGCGCGTTGCAGCTATCGCCTTGTGACTGTCTGCGCCATGTCGCGTCAGTCGGCAAAATTGCTGACGACGAGATTTTCGATGACATCGCCGGTGAGCTCACGCCGCCAACCCTGCAAGAGCTGATGCTGTATGGGCCACTTGCCGGCCTGCGCGGCGAAAACCAGCGCCTCGGCATCTTTTCGGGCTGCGACCAGTTGCGGATCAATCTGCCGTTCGCCGGCGTGCTTCTGGACTACTTGGAGAATACGGTTGCTGCGCTGCTTGATAATGGCGCTGGGCAGGCGCCTGCCCGGCAAGACCGGCCAGGCATGGCGCGGTGTCGCCAGGCCGCGTTGCACGGCTTGGAGCACGCCCTCGCCATATTTCTCAATGAGTTTTGGCCAGTAGTTGGGAATCTTTTTCAGGTCGGCAAGGGTTTTGGGATGCTGGCGTGAGGCAATGACGAGTTGCTCGTCCTTCATGACCCGTGGGCGGGCCTTGTCAAGTTCCTGCGCGGTTTGCTCACGCCAGGCGGCCAGGGACTTGAGCACGGCCAAATCAATGCCGCTGAGACTGCCCATGCCGCTGACTCGCCGCCAACACTCGTCGGGCTTGGTCTCACTGTAGTAGCCGTTATCGCCGTAGCTGGCCATTTCCTCCTTGAACCAGGCGAGATTGTCGAGCTCGACGATTTTCTTTTCCAGGCTGCGGTAGAGCTTGGGCAACAGCACGACATCGCTGGCGGCGTACTGCAGTTGCGCTTCGCTGAGGGGCCGTTGCAGCCAGTCGGTGCGCGTTTCGGTCTTGGGCAGGGTGACGCCAAGCTCGCTGGTGAGCAGTCGGTTGAGGGACATGGTTGCGGTCAGTCCGCAGAAGGCGGCGGCGAGGCGAGTGTCCACGACCGGCGCTGTCAGTGCGCCGCACCAGCGGTGAAGAATGGGCAGATCGCTGGCCGCTTCGTGGAAGAGCTTGCCGACGGCGGGGTTTTCCAGCAACGCTTGCAGGGGCGACGGATCATCAATGGCCAAGGGGTCAAGCAGGTAGCCGTGCTGTTCGTCCCAAGCAAGTTGGATGAGTCCCAAGCGCGGATAGTAGGTGTTGGTCCAGACGAATTCGGTATCAATAGCGACCAGAGGCTGCTTGGCGGCTTCGTTGCAGATGGCGGTCAGCGCCTTGGTATCGGCAATCAGAGGGTACATGGAGATTCCTTCGATGCTGTTTCAGGGGGGCGGCATGGCGATTGCCGCGGGGAAGTTGAGCGGGGGACCAGGCGAAACACCTCGTCGTTGGCACGGACAACTCTGTCCAGCGCGATGGTTACGGTCTGGGGCGGGTTTCGCGTCGGGTCGTTTTGGCAGCGGATGTTTCGGGCAACTTGTTTGACGACGCCGGTGCTCGGGCCCATGATCAGAATCTGGTCACCTTCAGCGATGCTGTAGTTTTGCACCCAGATGTGGGCCACAGCAGCCTTGCGGTAGTAATTGATGACCTTGCCGACACGCTCCTTTTGCTCCGTGGCCTTGCTGCCATCCGTGTCCGTGAACTCCGTGATGGGACGACCGAGGAAAAAACCGCTGGAAAAATCGCGGTTGAAGACGCTGCGGCATTGTTCCACGAGGGCCGCCTTGAGCTCTTGGTTGAGAGTGCCACGCGCCCAGGCGTCAATCGCTTGGCGGTAGGCGCTGGTGATGCAGGCGACATAATCCGCCGGCCGGTTGCGCCCCTCAATTTTGAGCGCGTCAACACCGGCGTCAAGCAGCTGTTCCAAGAAGGGCAGGGTGCAGAGGTCTTTGGCGGAAAAGAGATAGTGGTCTTCGACCTCGTAATCGCCGTCGCCATCGCTACAGACAACGCGGAAGGGCCGGCGGCAATTCTGCCGGCATTCGCCGCGGTTGCCGGACTTGCCGTAGCTGTCTTGGGATAGATAACAGCGGCCGGATACGCTGACGCACATGGCGCCGTGAGCAAAGACTTCGATCTCAATGCCGGCTTGGCGACGCAGGCGCTGGAGTTCCGGCAGGGTGCATTCGCGGGCCGGGATGATGCGCGTCGCGCCCAACGCGCGGTAGAAACGCGCGGCGGCGGCGTTGGCGACCGACGCCTGCGTCGAGATGTGCATGGCGATGTCGTGGCGTCGGCAGGCCTCAATCACGGCGGGGTCCCAGCAGATGACCGCGTCAACCAGATCGGCCACTGCGGCCAGCCGGGCGTCAAGACGGCGCAGCTCATGCTGGTAGATTTGCGTGTTGACCGTGAGATAGAGTTTGACGTCGCGACTACGGCACAGTTCTGATGCCCGCCGCAACGCCGGCAGGCTGAAGTTGGCGGCACTGCGGCGCATGCTGAAGTCTTTCAGCCCGAGATACACGGCGTCGCAACCGGCGTCAATGGCTGCTCTGAGGCAGGTGGCGTCGCTCGCCGGCGAAAGCAATTCGGGTTTTCTACGAGGCATGGGATAACTGAGAGGCTTGAATGCCTGGCGATGAATGGAGCAGCGTGCCGGGGCAGAGCAGGCAACGCCGAAACAAGTAAGATGCCATAATGTAACCTGAAAAGAGGCGCTTGGGCGCCGGCAGCGACAAAAATGGCGGGGATGATGCAATGATATTGTGGACAGGGTGGACAAGGTGGACAAGGTGGACAAGGTGGACAAGGTGGACAAGGTGGACAAGGTGGACAAGGTGGACGCGCGCTGGGTGTCGCCCTGCCAGGATTGTACGACGCTGCGGCTAAAAGGC
>JAAZKQ010000001.1 GCA_012799755.1 Lentisphaerota bacterium
CCCCCTCCGGCTCAACGGAAGCACTCCTCGCGGGCGATGGCGATAAAGGGCAGTTCGCGAAAACGCTCGCCAAGGTCCAGGCCATAGCCCACCAGCCAGCGGTCAGGCGCCCGCACCCCGACGTAATCCACTTGCAGAGACGCTCGCAAGGACCGCAGCGCCGCCGAGGGGCCGGCAAGTTCCTTCTCCAGAAAAACCGCCGTGCGCACAGACGCGGCACCGGCCTCGGTGAGAAAATAGCGTTTGAGCTCCGAAAGCGTGAAGCCTTGGTCGAGCACATCATCCACCAACAACACACGTTCGCCGGCGACTTTGCCGGTGAAGTTCTCAACACGCACGGCACGCTCAGTATCATCAGGGCCCTTCATGCCGCTGCCGTAGGTGCTCGCTCGTATGAAGTCAACGCGGACGTCATTCACGCCTGCCTCGTGCAGTGCCCGTGCCAGATCACAGGCGAAGAAGCAGGCGCCCTTGAGAATCGCCACCAAGCACAGGCGTTCGCAGTCAGCCCAGTCCTGACGTATCGTCGCCGCCATCGCCGCAACCCGACCGGCTATCGCCTCGCGATCCATAAACACGCTTTCCAGGCAGGAATAGCGTTCCAGCAAACTCTTGTCACTCATGATGGTCGTCCTTTTTGCAATGTTAGCTATCGCGGAAGTAGCATCAAGCTCCGCCTTACCACGCCTCACTCAACTTTCTCACCGGCGCTCAGCCATTCGCGGAAGAAGCGCGCTGCAATGGGCGCGGCGGTGCGGCCGCCGGAATCACCTTTTTCGATCACACAAGCCAGCGCGTATCGTGGTTCCGGCAGGGGGCCAAAGCAGATGATCCAGGTATTGTGATGGCGGTTGGCTCTCGTTCCCACTTCAGCCGTGCCGGTTTTACCCGCCAGCGGTATTCCCGCTTCGCGCAGTTCTCTGGCTGAGCCGTGGTCGGAGACGACCGTGTTTTCCATGCCTCGCTGCACCAGCTGCAAGTGCTCCGGCGAAGCGGGCAGGCGATGACGGATGACCACCGGCGTGTTGTTCACCACCTTGCCATCCGCGCTGACCACGCTCTGCACCAGGTAAGGCCGCAGCAACTTGCCGCCGTTGGCTAAGGCCGCAGTGAACATCGCCGCCTGCAAGGGCGTTATCTCAATACCGCCCTGCCCGATGGATACGAAGGCCGTGTCAATCATCACCCAATGCCGCCGCCAGTGTCGCAAGGCCATATCCCGTGACGGAATGATGCCCGCGTAGCGCTCTGCCAAATCAAAACCGCTTTTTTCACCCACCCCCGCAGCCGCATACATGGGATTGAGTGCGTCAATGCCGGTTTCAATGCCCGCATGAATGAAGTACGGGTTGCAGGAAACGGTCATAGCCTCCAGCAAATCAATCGGTCCATGTCCATAGCTGCGGGTACAGCGAATGGGATGATTGCCTACCAGGTAACGCCCAGTGCAATCGTAGACCTCATCCGGCTCAATTGCTCCATGCTCCAGTGCCGCCAACGCCACTAGCGGCTTGACGATAGAACCCGGCGTGTACAGGCCATTTACCGCCCGATTGAGCAGGGGCAGATTCTCTTCGTCAACGGACAGCAGCGCATAGTGATTACGGTCAGTCACAGACAGGTCATAGGTGGGCGCGGACGCCATGGCCAGCACGCCGCCCGTATGAACATCAACCACCACCAGCGCGCCGCTATAGCCCTGCAAGGCCCGATCGGCAACGCGCTGCGCCCGGGAATCAATGCTCAGACGCAAATCGTGACCATCCACCGCCGGCTGCGCCTCGCCGATGTCATCATGGATGTAACCCATGGTGTCCACCCGCACCAGACGCATGCCGGGCTTGCCGGCGAGCGCCCGATCATAGGCGGCCTCCAGGCCGGACAGGCCCCGCAATTCGTCCGTCGCATAACTGCGTGAATACATGTCATTGAGGTCAATGGTGCGCGGTTTCTCCCACACTGCAACACCGAGTATCTGCGAGCCCACGCCGGGAAAGGGATATCTCCGCTCAATGCGAGCCACCAATTCGACACCGGGAATGGGGGGCATGAGCTCGGCCAGTCGAGCACGTTCAAGCTCGCTCAGGTCCGTGAACACCCGTAAGGGCAAGGCCGGCGTCATGCGAATATGTCGGGCCAATATCTCGGCAGTAAGGGGATTCTCACATTCCATCAGCGCGGCCAGACGCATGGCAGTGGCCAGGACATGCGCCCTAGTCCGCCGACTGCGGCCCGGCTGGCGCATTTCAGCCAAATGAAAAACCACGTCGTAGTGACTGGTATTGTCTGCCATGACTTGGCCGTCGGCAGCGAAAATCCGCCCACGCACGGGATTGTCCCATATCGGTCGCACACATTGGCGTTGTGTCTGACGCAGGAGTTCGGGGCCTTGCCGCACCTGCACCTGCCACAGGCGCAACACCAGCAACAGCAGGGGAATAATCATCATGGCCGCGCCTTGGAGAACCCGACGGCGCAGCAGGCTCTGCCGGCCCTCACTGTTCGTCGCTGAGCGCATCGCCGCCATCCTCCTCTTGAACATGATCATGCGGCGTTACCCGCGAATAACGCCGTAATGCCAAGAGCCGCGCCATGCCATCCAAAACCAAACAGCACAGCGGCAACAGGATCATCCCCCACAGCACATTCTCCAGCACATAAAGCAACACCTGGCCGGGCTGTGTAAAAACCGCGTGACCTTGCAGCATTTGCCCTCCAAGCACCGCCAAGCCGGCCAGCAGACCAACGCCGGCACCCGGCAGGGCCTGAACCAAGGGCGTCTTCAACTCGCCCGAAAAACACCACATGCGTCCCCCCAGCAACACCAGCGGCATGATCAGCACATGCGGCAGCACACTCCGCGCAAAACAGAGGTCAAGAGCCAAGCCTACCGCCAAATAGGGCAACAACAGCGGTCGCCAACGCCGCAACACGGCAAAATAAAAACCGGCCACCGCCAAAACCGGCATGGCAAAACCGTTGCTGCCCGCAAGCAACTCCAACAGCGCCGCAAGCAACAACACGATAATCAGCCATAACCAAACCACACAAAACGCTCCTTCGTACTGCGGGCTTGCAGCCCGCAGCGTGACATGATTCCGCAAGCTAGAGCCCAAACACGCCCGCCCACTCGTCCAACAGCCACCCGCTTAGCGCCCGATAGTAACCGGTCACCGATTGATAATTGGCTGTTTTCTGTTGCCTTGCGATGGAAACCATCTTTCGTGTTTACTATGTCGCATCCTTGCAGGGTGCAATTTCGGAGGGACGCTCCACCCAGGGCGGCGCGCGCTTTCAGCGCGGCTTGCCCTGGGCTGGTATGTTTTGCGCCTTCAGCGCTGAAAACCAAAGAGGCGACAGGAAAACGCAAACACACCGGCCTTCCTACACCAAGCAGCCTATTCTCAAAAAAATCTGCGCAAATTTGCGACATCTGCGGATAAAAAATGTCTGTATCAATCGGTAACCGCTTACCCGAAATCAGCGTCATGCGCCTGTGTTCGCCAAGCATACCCCGCTTAAGCGATTATGGTAATGCCCGTCCG
>JAAZKQ010000440.1 GCA_012799755.1 Lentisphaerota bacterium
CATTGTGGACATTGTGGACATTGTGGACATTGTGGACATTATGGACAGGCACCTGTTTCCTGTCCGTTCTGCGGCGCCAAGCACGCCTGTTTCCCGGCTGTGTTGCGGGCTTGCAGCCCGCAACGTGACATGACCCTGCAAACGGCGCGCAAGCGGCCGCGGAGCGGCGGAGTGCCCTTTTAGGGCACTGGTATGTTTTGCGCCTTCAGCGCTGAAAACCAAAGAGGCGACAGGAAAACGCAAACACACCGGCCCTGCACCAAGCAGCCCACTCTCAAAAAAATCTGCGCAAATCTGCGACATCTGCGGATAAAAAATGTCTGTTATCAATCGCTGGCCGCTGGCTGCTCTGCTCTGAGAATTGCCGGGTCATACTGTCAAATCGCTGTTCAGCCATTACATTTGTACGTTTTTTGTTGTTTTTCACCCCGTTGCAATAAAAAAGGAGCCTGTGGCAGCATGCTTGACTTATTTGGTCGGATACTACCGACATACAAGGGAGCATTTCACACCCATTCAACGGTGTCGGACGGCATTTTTGCGCCGTCTGAGGTGGTGCGGCTTTACCGCGAGGCCGGTTATGACATTCTGGCGTTGACCGATCATCGCAAGACGAGTCGAGTATCGGAGCTGGACAGCCTCGGCATGACGTTGTTGTCGGGATTGGAGATGCATCCGGCGGGACCGCGCGGGATTCCTTGGCACATTATCGCCTTGAATGTTCCCGAGTCCTTCGAGTATCCGGAGGGGCTGGCGGCGCAGGAGATGATAGACTTGGTGAACAATTTGGGCGGTGCCTGCATCTGCGCGCATCCGCACTGGTGCGGGCTCACTTCGGCTGAGGTGATGACGCTCAAGGGCTTTGTCGGCCTGGAGGTATTCAACACCGCGACGCGTTACATCGGCAAGGAATACAATATGCAGTTGTGGGACGAGCTGCTTGATGCCGGCGTCATGCTGCCGGCCTTTGCGGTGGACGACATGCATCGCCCACGGGATCTTTTCCGCGGTTGGACGGTGGTGGCGGCGCCGGATGCCTCGCCGGCATCGGTGATGACTGCGCTTAAGCAGGGCGATTTTTATTCCACGCAGGGGCCGGAGTTCCACTTCCTGCACTTTGTTGATGGCGTGTTTTCGGCAGAGTTCAGCCCTTGCACGGAAGTGATAGGCTTGACCAATTTCAGCGGCGGCTATTGCGTAGCCGTGCCGGATCTGGAAGGCCCGGGAAGTGGTGCGAAGGAGTGCAGCGCATTTACGGCGACGCTGCAAGCGAAACGTCCCGGCACCTGGTTCCGCTTGCAGATACGTGACAGCCAGGGCCGTTATGCCTGGAGCAATCCTATTGCGGTGCCGATGCTTGAGGCCTGATCATGGCTTGACGCAGGCCATGCTGAGCGAGAAATAGTTTTTATTGAGGATGGATAGTGACTTTAACGCCATTGGAAAAATGGGAGCGACGTCTGCGACAGGCCTTGGACAAGGTTGACGCGGCGCTTGAGGATAAGTACGGTGCGCATTTTCGCCTGCGGCCGAACCGGCCGGAGCGCGGCACCACGGCCAACGCCAAGTACGATGGTTTGTTCAGCGTGGATGCCAAGTTCACCATGGGCTACACCAGCGAATTCGGCGCCGGCTATGTGGTGGAGCTGCGCGCGGCGTCATCGCAGCCCATCAGCGATAGGCAGCGCGAGGCGATGCTGAATGATGCCGGCGAATTGTTGGTAGAGGCGCTGGCAGAGGCCTTTCCGGAACGCCGGCTGGAGCTGCATCGCGACGGCTCGCATTATCGCCTAACCGGTGATCTCGGGCTAAGCCATTAGGGGCCAGGAAGCTAAAAGACGCTGTATCTCATTTGTTGCCAATTTTTCGCTGAGAACTAAAGACGGGATATTTTTGCATGCGTTATCGCGATGTGTGTATTGAAGCAGTTAGCTACGCCTTGCCTGAGCGCGTGGTGAGTTCGCTGGAGATCGAAGGCTGGCTGCGCCCGCTCTATGAGCGCATTGGTCTGCACGAGGGGCGCTTGGAACTCATGAGCGGCATCCGTGAGCGGCGTTTCTGGCCGGCGGGGACCTTGCCGAGCGAGGCGTCGGCGCAAGCGGGCCGGCGAGCGTTGGCGGCGGCCGGTTTGGAGGCTGGAGAGGTGGACTGTCTGATCAACTGCTCGGTATCCAGAGATTTTGTTGAACCGGCGACTTCGACGGCGGTGCATCGGCTGCTGTCTCTGAGAAATCACGTGGTGAATTTTGACATTTCCAATGCGTGTTTGGGCATGGTTTCCGGCGTGTTGATGCTGGCGAACATGATTGAGCTCGGACAGATTGAAACGGGCCTGGCAGTCTGCGGGGAGAACGGTGGCCCGCTGGTGGAAAACACCGTCCGGCGGCTGAATGCGGATGAGAGCCAAACGCGGCGGAGCATCAAGGACCAGTTCGCGTCGCTGACGATTGGTTCGGCAGCAGCGGCGGTGGTGGTGCGCCGCTTGTCCAAGAGTCGCTTTGGCCATCGCCTGCTGGCGGCGGCGCACTATGTGGACTGCTCCAGCAATCATCTTTGTCAGGGCGATGCCGCCGGCGGCATGACGGACGACAGCGCACCGGTGATGGCCACGGATTCACATGAGCTGATGGTCCGTGGTATCGCCGTCGCCGGCCAGATGTGGCGGAAGTTCAAGGAGGTGGCGGGGTGGACGGAGGCAACGCCGGATGTGATCTGCACGCACCAGGTGAGCAAGACCCACAGTGAGCGGCTCTATCAGGCGCTTGGCTTGGATCGAGCGAAAGACTTTTCGACCTTTGAGTGGCTTGGCAACTGCGGTTCGGCATCTCTGCCGGCGACCTGGGCCGCCGCGGAAGAGGCCGGGCGACTGCGACCTGGTAGCAAATTGGCCTTGCTCGGCATCGGCAGTGGCATCAACTGCAGCGGTTTGGCTCTGCAATGGTAGCTTGGGGCAGGGCGTCGCGTCAGATACGGGGCTGACAGCGGCCAAGGAAAGGGCACGAACATGACAGCAATCAAAGAACTCTACGCACGCGAGATCCTCGATTCGCGAGGCACGCCGACGGTCGAAGTGGACGTGGAGTTGGAGTGCGCTGTAATCGGTCGGGCCTCGGTGCCATCGGGCGCTTCCACGGGTGAAAATGAAGCGCTGGAATTGCGCGACGGCGATGCCAAGCGCTATTTCGGCAAAGGTGTCGGGCAGGCAGTCGCCAATGTGCAGCACAGCATTGCGCCGGCCTTGCGCGGTATGGACGCCCTGGATCAAGCCGGCGTTGATCGGGTGATGATCAATCTTGACGGTAAGGAAAGCAAGAGCGGCCTTGGCGCCAATGCCATGCTGGCCGTGTCGCTGGCGACGGCGCAGGCCGCTGCGATGGCCTTGGACCTGCCGTTGTTCCGCTATCTTGGCGGCGTCAATGCGAAGATTTTGCCGGTGCCGATGATGAATGTTCTCAATGGCGGCTCACATTCCAGCGCGCCGCTGGCTTTCCAAGAATTCATGATTCGCCCCGTCGGCGCCCGTAGTTTTCGCGAGGCGCTGCGCATGGGCGCGGAGATTTTTCACTGCTTGAAGGTGGATTTGCAGGAACGCGGGTTGAGTGTGGGGGTGGGCGACGAGGGCGGTTTTGCACCGGAACTGCAAGGGGTCGAAGACGCACTGGACACGCTGATGCACGCCGTTGAAAAGGCCGGTTATGTGATCAGCAAGGATGTCACGCTGGCGGTGGACTGCGCCGCCTCCGAGTTCTACGTTGATGGCATCTATGACGCGACGAAGTTCGAGGGCAGCAAGGGCGCCAGGCGCAACAGCGAACAGCAGATAGACTACCTGCTGAGCCTGCTCAAAGACTATCCGCTGGATTCCATCGAAGACGGCCTTGCCGAGCACGACTGGGAGGGCTGGCAGGCGCTGACGGCGGCCGCCGGCGCGACATGTCAGCTGGTGGGCGATGACCTGTTCGTGACTAACGCAAAGTATCTGCGGAAGGGCATCGAAATGGGCTGCGGCAACGCGATTTTGGTGAAGCTCAACCAGATCGGCACACTCACCGAGACGCTTGATACCGTGCGCATGGCGCAGCGCGCCGGCTACGGGACGGTGATCAGCCATCGTTCCGGTGAGACAGAGGACAATTTCATTGCCGATTTGGCGGTGGCCACCGGCGCCGGCCAAATCAAAACCGGGTCGCTCTGCCGCAGCGAACGCACGGCCAAGTACAACCAGTTGTTACGCATTGAGGAGCAGCTGGGCGCCAATGCGATCTATAAGGGCTGATACCATCAGCCGAGAACACAATAGCAGCCGGCCGCCGGAACACGAGCGGTTGTAAGAAAGCCATAGCGAAGGATACGAGGAGAACACATGTCGGGACAGACTCTCATTGAGAAAATCATCCGCGCCCACGTCGTCGAAGGCGACTGCGTGCCGGGCAAGGAAGTGAAGATACGCATTGACCAGACGCTGTGTCAGGACGCGACGGGCACCATGGCTTTTTTGGAGCTGGAAGCGATGGGCGTTGACCGCGTGAAGACGGAGTTGTCGGTGCAGTACATTGACCACAATACGAGTCAGTTCGGGCCGGAGAATCCCAATGACCATCTGTACTTGCAAAGCGTCTGCGCGGCCAAGGGCGTGCTGTATTCGCGGCCCGGCAACGGCATTTGCCATCAGGTGCATCTGGAGCGCTATGGCGTGCCCGGCAAGACCTTGTTGGGGTCGGATTCGCATACGCCCACCGGTGGCGGCATCGGCATGGTCGCCATGGGCGCCGGCGGCTTGGACGTGGCGCTGGCTATGGCGGGCAAGCCTTTCAAGCTGGTTTTCCCGCGCGTGATCGGCATCCGCCTCAGTGGCTCACTGCCGGCCTGGGTCGCTGCCAAGGACGTGATCTTGCAGGTGTTGGCCATACTGGGCAGCAAGGGCAATGTTGGTTGCGCGGTGGAGTATTTCGGGCCGGGCGTGAAAAGCCTGAGCGTGCCTGAACGCGCGACGATCACCAATATGGGGGCCGAGCTGGGCGTGACCACCTCGATCTTCCCGTCCGATGAAAACACCCGGGCTTTTTTGGTCGCCGAGGGGCGTGGCGATGTCTGGCAGCCTTTGGCGGCGGATGAGGATGCCGTTTATGACCGGGTCATTGAGCTGAACTTGTCCGAACTGGTGCCGCTGGCGGCTTGTCCCTCCAATCCAGGTAATGTGCGGCCGGTGTCGGAGATTGCCGGCTTGCCGGTGTCACAGGTGTTGATTGGCTCCTGCACAAACAGCTCGCTGAAGGATTTGAGCATGGCGGCGGCGGTGCTGAAGGGCCGGCAGGTATCGCCGGCGGTATCGCTGGGCATTGCTCCTGGCAGCCGTCAAGTGTTGCAGATGATGAGTTTGGATGGCAGTCTCGGCGACCTGATTGGCGCGGGCTGCCGGATTCTGGAATCGGCCTGTGGGCCTTGTATCGGCCAAGGTTTCAGCCCGGCCAGTGACACCATCAGCGTGCGGACCTTCAATCGCAATTTCCTCAATCGTACGGGAACCAAAAATGACCAGTGTTACCTGGTGAGTCCCGAAACGGCGGTGGCTACGGCGCTGACGGGCAAATTGACGGACCCGCGCAGCCTTGGCATCGCTTATCCGAGCTGGGAGATGCCCAAGCAATTCCTGGTGGATGACAGTATGGTCTTGCCGCCGGCGCCGGTCGGCAGCGCAGTGGAAATCGTACGCAAGGAGACCATTGGCGAACCGCCGAGCTGTACGCCTCTGCCGGATTGCGTTGACGGCGAGGTGCTGTTGCGGGTAGGGGACAAGATCACCACGGATCATATCATGCCGGCAGGCGCCTATCTGAAATACCGCAGCAATATCCCGCGTTATGCCCAGTACGTCTTCGAATGCTTTAACGAAGAGGGCAAGGCGACGTTTGCGGAGCGAGCCGGCAAGGTTCGTGACGCCGGGCGCTTGGGGGTGGTGGTGGCCGGCGAGAGCTTTGGTCAGGGCTCGTCCCGTGAGCACGCGGCGATCTGCCCAATGTACTTGGGGGTGCGGGTGATCATCGCCATTTCGGTTGAGCGCATATTGGCGGCCAACCTGGTGAATTTCGGCATTTTGCCATTACTGTTCAAGGATGCGTCGCAGCTGGAGACAATTTCGGCTGGCGACAACCTGCGCATTGAGCATCTGCACAGCCAGCTCAAGCCCGGCGCCGAGCTGCAAGCGCAATTACAGCGTGCTGACGGCAGCGAGCGGCAGCTGACCTTGGTTCATGCTCTTTCTGCTGAGGACATTGCTCTGGTTCTGGCCGGTGGTCGCCTGGCCGTAAACGGATAGTGTGATTAGGAATGGCTGACAAGAAACTGTCATATCATCTCTTGGGGCATTTCACCTCCGGTGGCGTGGCCGATCTGCATTCGGCGGTGCTCAGTGACGGCCGCAGGGTGCTGATACGTTCGTTGCAGTCAACCAAAGTACTCTCGCTCAAGTCCCACTTGCGTTTTCGCTATGGTCTGAAAGTCCGCGAAGTGCTGACGCCGCATCCGAACATCATCGGATCAATGGAGCGGGGCTATCATGGTTTGCAGCCTTACGAGATTATCGAGTGGTTTGAAGGCCACAGCATTAAGAACTACATCACCAATCGCAATGAGCAGCTGTATCGTGAGCTGGTGTACGTTCTCAGCGAAGCAGCCGAGGGCCTGGCTTGGGTGCATGCCAGCGGTTACATGCACTTGGATGTCAAGCCGGAGAACTTCCTGCTGCGGCTATCGCCGACGGCTCGGCCGGTGGTGAAGCTCACTGACTTTGATCTGGTACGCCGCGCCGACGACCGGGGACCACGCCGGCAGATGGGCACGCCGGCTTACATGCCCCGGAGCAATTCGTCCAGAAAATCTCGACGCCGGCATCGGACGTCTTTGCCTTCAGCATCATGGCCTATCAGCTGGCCACGGGTCGCATGCCTTTCGCCGGCAAGAGTGAGAAGCAGACCTGGCGCAGGCAAGCGAGCGAGTCGGTGGAAGCACGGCCCATTTACGAATTGAACCCGGATATCGCCGGTCAGTTGGCATCCGCCATCATGGCTGGTCTGGAAAAACGGCTGGACAAGCGCCCGCCGACCATGAAAG
>JAAZKQ010000441.1 GCA_012799755.1 Lentisphaerota bacterium
CAAGGTGGACAAGGTGGACAGGGTGGGCGGGGTTCTGTTTGCGGGATCATGTCAAGCTGCGGGCTACAAGCCCGCAGCACGGTTGGGAGATGGGCGTGCTTGGTGGTGCGGTTGGACGGTTGGGAGATGGACGTGCTTGGCCTGCTTGCAGGGCTCGCGCGAGGCTGCGGGCTATAAAAGCTTACGGAAGGCGATGCTGTTGTCCATCGTGTCCATATAGTCCATATAGTCCATAGTTCCGCAGGTTTCAGACTATCAAGAGAACTTGGCATGCAACTTGCGAAAATCGCAGAGTGTTACTGAATTCAGGGATTACATAAAAATAAAGGACGCTGGATTCCATGACAGAACAACGCTGGCTGGCGCCGGCTCAGCATAATCGGCGCTATTTCGCCTTGGCCACTGGCGAAACGTACATACCCATTGGGCAGAACTTCTGTTTTCATCGGCTTGCCGAGCAGCTTAGTGAAGAGGAGGTCTTGGCGACCTACCGGCGCTGGCTGGGTGCCTTTGCCGCTCAAGGCGGAAATTTCACGAGGATTTGGCTTGGCGTGCCCTTTTTCAATGTGATGCCCGAGCGCCTGGGCGAGTTCAGCGAGCGCAATCTCGGCCACATCCGCGCCATTGTCGCCATGGCTGAAGAGTTCGGGGTGAAAATCAAGTTCACGGTGGAGCATTTTCGCAGTGTGCAGCCGCCATCGCAGCCGGTGGCGGAGACTTTTCCGGGCGTGATCAGTTTCTTGCAGCCGCTATATTCGCCGGAACGTGGCGGCAGCTGTCGCAGCATGGCGGAGTTTTTTGGCTCGGAAGTCGGTCGTGCCGCCTATTTGGCCAAGCTGCGCTATTTGGCCGCTGCTGGGCTGGGCGAGTCGCCGGCGGTGGTTGCCTGGGAGCTTTGGAATGAGATCAACAGCACGGGCCCTCTGGCGATCTGGCAAGAGTGGAGTGAGGTGATGCTGGCGGCGCTGCGGGAGCTCTTTCCGCGGCAGCTGGCGTTGCAGAATCTCGGCAGTTTTTCCGGCAGCACAGCCTATCGTTGCTACGACTATCTTGGGGCGCTGGCGGGGACGGATTTTCTGCAAGTCCATCGCTATCTTGATCCTGGAGCGGAGCTTGATGTCTGCCGGGGGCCGATGGATGTCCTCTGCGCGGACGCCATTGGCGAGCTGCGCCGGCGTTGTTCAGACAAGCCGGCGATACTGGCGGAAGGCGGCGCGGTGGAGGCCAATCATGCGCGTTATTCACGGCTTTACGAGAAAGACAGTGAGGGCACGCTATTGCATGATGCGCTGTTTGCGCCCTTCTTCGCCGGCAGTGCCGGCAGCGGCCAGTTCTGGCACTGGGATCATCTCTACCTGGACAAGCATGACCTCTACTGGCACTTCGGGCGTTTTGCCCGCGCGATTGCCGGTGTTGATCCCATTGCTGAGGATTTCCAGCCCTATTATACCGAAACCCACGCGCTGCGCGTCTACGGCTTTCGCGGTCGGAGCATGGACCTGCTCTGGTGTCGCGACAAGGCCAGTGACTGGCGCAGCGAGCTTGACGAGGAGCGTCCGGCCGCGGAATTGCGCGATTTGAGTGCGCCAGTGGACAATGCCGGCAGCTGCCAGGCTTACTTGCCGTGGACGGATAGGGAAGAAGAGCTCACGTTGCGCCACGGCGGCCGTGCGCTCCTGCCGCCTTTCCATCGCTCGCTCGTCCTGCGTGTTCGGCATTGACCTGAGAGCGCGCCGATAGTGCGGCGGCCAGTGAGAAGTGACGAGGACAAACGATGAAATTGGGACTTTTTCTACCTGCGATACCTGATGCGAAATGGACCTTGGCGCGGCAAGCCGGTATTGACTACGCAATTACCAAGGCCGCGCCGGAACTGACCGGCTTGCAGCCGATCTGGGACTTTGCGACCTTGGCGGGCATCCACGCGCGCTTCCGTGAGGCCGGCTTTCAGCTCCTGGCCATTGAGGGCGATGAATTTGACATGAGCCGCATCAAGCTCGGGTTGCCCGGGCGGGATGAGGACATAGAGCGTTACTGCGCCATGCTGCGCAATATGGGACGGCTGGAAATACCCGTTCTCTGCTACAATTTCATGGCCGGCGTCGGCTGGTTTCGCAGTCGGGTGGACATTCCCGCGCGTGGCGGCGCTTTGACCAACGGTTATTTTCCGGCGGACATCCCGGCGGCGGCTTTGCGGCTGAGTCACGAGCAGCTGTGGGATAACTATGCGTATTTTATGCGGGCGGTCATGCCTGTTGCCGAGGCCGCCGGGGTGCGCATGGGCTTGCATCCGGACGATCCGCCGGTGCCGGCGCTCAAGGGCTATCCGCGTATTATGATTTCGGCGGCGGCCTTCCGTCGGGCGAAGGCCCTGGCTGCCAGTCCGGCCTGGGGCATCACCTTCTGTCAGGGGAGCTTTCTCAGCATGGGCGAAGACCTCCTGGCGCTGATCCCCGAATTCAAGGACGATATTGTTTTTGTGCATGCCCGCGACGTGGCGCCCCGCGATGGCGGTTTTGTGGAGACCTTCCATGACAATGGCCCGACGGACATGGTCGCCGTCATGCGGCAGTACCGCCGTTGCGGCGTGGATTGTCTCCTGCGGCCGGACCACGCGCCGACCATGGCCGGCGAGGACAATTCGTCGCCCGGCTATGCCATCATGGGGCGCCTGCTGGGCGCGGCGTATTTGCGGGGGATATTGCGGGCGATTGAACAGGAAAGAACGGAGTCTTGAGCGTGAAGATTATCACTCTGGGAACCAGTCACGGCGATCCGACCTACTGCCGCCATTGCAGCAGCACGCTTTTGCAGCTGAATGACGACACGGGTTATTTGATTGACGCCGGTCCGCCGGCCAATGCGTTGATGATTCGCAAAGGCTTGAAACTGACCATGCTGCGCGCGGTGTTCATCACCCATCAGCACGAAGACCACCTGGGCGGCTTGCCGGGCGTCCTCAAAAGCCTGGTGAAATATCCGAAACGCGATGGCGCGACCACGGAGATACTGATGCCTGAGCAGAGCGGCATTGACGCCACCGTGGCTTTCATGGCCGCGACGGGGCGCGGCTGGCCGCCGGAGCTGCTGACTTTCAGGGTTCTGCCGCGCGGCGCCTGTTGTTATGCGGACGACCTGGTGCGGGTCACGACCCTGCCGACCGAGCACATGGGGGCGGCGCCAAGCTATGGCTTCCTCTTCGAAGTCGAGGGCAAACGGGTGATTTTCACGGGCGATCTACATTCCAGCTTCCGCGATTTCCCAGTGCGGGCCGGGGATGAGCCCTGCGATTTGTGCGTTTGCGAATGTGTCCACTACCGACTGCCGGATGCGCTGCCCAAGCTCAAAACGCTGCCTATCCGGCGCATGATATTCACTCACATCGGCAACGCTTGGCATGGTGAGGAGAATGAGCGCCGTTTCCGTGAGCTCATCGCGGAACTGCCATTTCCGGCGACCATGGCCTTTGACGGCGATGAGTTTTCGCTTTAAGGATTGCTATGACGACGATTGCCCTGCTGGCCGACATTCATTTGCCCGACCGTGAAGACACGGTTAAGGACTTGGTCTGGGATTGGGCCTTGGCCGAAGCGCGCCGCCAGGGAGCGGAACTGCTGGTTGGTTTGGGCGATTTGACCAGCATCGGCACCAGCAAGGCCGCCCGGCGTGTTCGACGCAAACTTGAGGCGACGGGCCTGCCATTTGTGCTCAGTCCCGGCAATGCCGAATTTCGTTCCCGCGCGCAGACGGCGGCGGTGCTGCACGCGCTCTACACGCCCCGACGGCACA
>JAAZKQ010000442.1 GCA_012799755.1 Lentisphaerota bacterium
TCCCGCAAGCTACTATGGACAATATGGACAATATGGACAATATGGACAGTATGGACGGCAGGCAAGCGGGTGTTGTCGTCCATCGTGTCCATGTTGCGCCGTAAGCGCTTAACCATGCCTAACCCCAGCCTTCAAGCTGGAGTAGCGAGCCCCCATGAGGCAGTGTCTTGTAAAGGCACGACAGCAGAAAAAGACCACCGGCACGACCGGTATCAATCGGTAACCGGTTACCTATGGCGTCCGGGCGCTCTCCCGGCATCCTTGTTTTTCATCTCTGCGCCGTTACCTTAGCCTTGATCACCAAGAGCAAGAGCGCAGCATTGATTGAACAGAAGTACTCCGCCATGCTGGCACGTGAAGCCGACATTGTCATTTTGGATTTTGAGAGCACGGGCAGCAGTCCCGGCAAGCCCAATCTCCCTTGGCAACTTGGCGCAGTGTGTTTCAGCGGCGGCAAAGTCCAGCCCGACCATGGTTTTTCGATTTACCTGCGGGTACCCGAAGACCATCCCTTCAACCCCTACACGCCGGGCCGCTGGGCGTCTGTGCGCGATGAACTGGCGACTGCGCCGGCGCTGCCGGAGCTTTGGCCGCAATTGCAACCATGGCTTCTCGGACATCCTCTGGGCGCCCATCACGCGCCGACCGAACGCAGCCTGCTCCAGCAGGCATTTCCCCTCCACCACTTCGGCCCTTGGATTGACACCCTCACCCTCGCCCGTATCGCCTACCCAAGCCTGAGCAGCTTCCAGCTCGAAGACCTGCTCTCCGAATTCGGCATTGACCGCGAGGTCGCCCGAATCTGCCCCGGCCTCCAACCCCATGATGCCTTCTTCGACGCCGTCGCCTGCGGCTATCTCCTGCAATTCCTCCTGGACAGACCCTCCTGGCGAGATACCAGCCTCGAAAAACTCTGCGCCGCCAGGGCCAGCGCCGGCAAAAAGTAAAACCCCATCACGGAGACAACGCCATGCAATATCGCCCAATCGGCAAAACCGGCGTCCATGCGTCCATCCTCGGCTTCGGCTGTATGCGCCTGCCCGTCATTGACGGCAAAAGCGACCAGATTGATATGGAGCAGACCGACGAACTCTTCCGCCACGCCTACGAACAGGGCCTCAACTACTTCGACACCGCCTATATCTATCATGGCGAAACCAGCGAAGCTGTCCTCGGCCGCAGCGTGCGCAGCTTCCGTAACAAGGTCTACATCGCCACCAAGCTACCGCCAGGCCGCGCCCAATCACAAGACGACATGGACCGCCTCCTCGACACCCAACTGCAACGCCTGCAGACTGACTACATTGACTTCTATCTGCTCCATTCCCTCAACAAAGGATCATGGGAGCGCCTGAATGAACTCAAGGTCACAGACTTCCTCAATCGCGCCCTTGACGACGGACGCATCCGCCACGCGGCTTTCTCCTTCCATGACGACCTGGCGACCTTCAAACAGATCGTTGATGCCTACCCCTGGGCCTTCGCACAGGTCCAGCACAACTTCCTCCAGATTGACTATCAGGCCGGCAGCGAAGGCATCGCCTACGCGGCCGAACGCGGACTCGGCATTGTCATTATGGAGCCCCTTCACGGCGGCGACCTCGCCCGTAAAAATCCCGCGACGCAGCCCATTTGGGACGCCTTCCCGCAGCGGCGGACACCAGTGGCCTGGGCCTTGCGCTATCTCTGGAGTCAACCCAGCATCAGCGTCGTCCTTAGTGGCATGAGTGCCATGTCCCAGCTGCAAGAGAATCTCGCGCTGGCCAAGGACCCGACCATCAGCAGCCCCTTGACCAAGGCCGAAAAACAGACCTTGGCCGAGGCGCGCGCCGCTCTGCTGGGCCGCACCCGCGTGCCCTGCACTCGCTGCGGCTACTGCATGCCCTGCCCTCACGGCGTGAATATCCCCGGTTGCTTTGATCAGTTCAATAAAAGCGCGGTCTTCAACGACCGCGCCAGCGCCAAACGCCGCTACAGCAATTTTATCGGCAAGGAGAAGGACGCGTCAAAATGTCGCAAGTGCGGCCGCTGTCTACCTCTCTGCCCTCAGCACATTGATATTCCCGCCGTCCTCAAGCAGGTCGCGAAGGAATTCGCCTGAGCAATAGTGCCCCACTGGTCCCTCATCACGGCAGAATAAATATTCCATGGACATTCAATCACCCACGCTTCCTTTCCCCCCGGCCAGCCTCTTCCTTGTCGGCATTGGCGGCATCGGCATGAGCGCCCTCGCCCAGCTCCTCGCTTGGCAAGGCTACCGCGTCGCCGGCAGCGACCGCGGCGCGGATGAGCCCGGCAAGGCCGAACTCTACCAGGCCCTGCAACAACAGGGCGTAAAGCTCTATCCGCAGGACGGCAGCGGCGTCAAAGCCGAAAAGCCCGATGCGCTCATCATCTCCAGCGCCGTCGAAGACGGCAATCCCAACCTCCTGGCCATGCCTGCCCGACCGGTCATTCACCGCGCCGGCGCACTCGCCCAGGCACTGCAACGCATTCCCGCGCCGCTTATCGCCGTTGCCGGCTCCTGCGGCAAAACCACCGTCACCGGCTGGCTGGCCAGCACGCTCAAGGCTCTCGGCGAAAACATCATGATGGTCAATGGCGGCTACACGCTCAATTTTGCAAGCGACACCGCGCCGGGCAATTTCTACAGCGACTTCGACCCGCATTGGCTCATCATCGAAGTTGATGAAAGCGACCGCTCCCTCACCACTTTCAGGCCCAACTACGGCCTGCTCCTCAATGTCGGCAACGACCACTACAGCCAGGATGAATTGCGCAAGGTCTTCAGCGAATTCCTCCGGAATTGCCGGCAGGGCATCGCCTGTCTGAAAGAGCTCGCACCACTAGCCGCTGACTGCGAGGTCAAACTCAGCCACTTCGCTGACGCAGCTGATCCCGCCGAGCCGGCCCTCATCGCTCCCAACGCTTACCAGGCCCGACCTGAGGGCATTCATTTCACCGTTCCCGAGCTCGGCGTTGTCCACAGCAGCCAGTCCGGCCATCACAGCGCCGTCAATGCCTGCGCCGTCATCAGCACGCTCAGGCTGCTGCCGCTGAGCTATGACAACGACGCCATTATCCGCGCCATCGCCGCCTTCCGCGGCGTACGCCAGCGCTTCGAAGTCATCGGGCAGCTGCCCGGCGGCACGCCAGTCGTCAACGACTACGCGCATAATCCCGAAAAAATCGCCGCAGCCATTGCCACGGCCCGTGAACGCTACGGCTCACCGCTGCTGTTCTTCTTCCAGCCGCACGGCTTCAAACCCTTGGAATTCATGCGCGAGGCACTCAAGGACGCGCTCAAAGCCAGCCTACGGGCCGACGACCGCCTGCTGCTCCTGCCTGTCTTCTATGCCGGCGGCAGCGCGTCATTCCGCCCCAGTGCAGCCGAAGTCGCCGACGAATTGCGCAACGCCGAACTGCCTGTCGCCGCCGTCGCCGACCGTCAGGCCGCTGAAGCCGTCATCCGCAACAGCGGCAGCCGCGCCAAAGCCGTTGTCGTCATGGGCGCGCGCGACAGCTCGCTTAGGCCGTGGTGCCAGGCGCTTTGCCGCGAATAAGGAATCGCTACTGCGAAATGGCAGGGACTGCCCCACATGTCCGCTCCGCCATTCACCCCTTGCCGCCAGACATCACTTCCCGACCTTTCTTTCCTCGGCGAGGCTTTCGCGGAGCTGGCGGTTTTCCTGTTCCAGCATGGAAATCCAGTTTTTCTGTCGCTGGGCGTGTTCTTCGAGCAATTTTACACGCATGACGCGCTCCTCGTCACTGGCCTGGTCCAATTTCAAGCGCAGTGAGGCCAGCAATGCCCGTTCAGTGCGTTCAAGCCATTGTCTGACGGCATCAACCTGGCCGTCGTCAGGCGGCGCCATGGCCAAATAAGCCCGATAATGCCAAACGGCCAAAGGCAGCCGCTCCTCCTGGCGCTCGAACATCATGGCGAGTTGCAAGTGGGCGCTGAGAGTGTTTTCCTTGTTGAGCAGTGCTCGCTGGAAGGCCTCCGCTGCGGCGCCGTAATCCTTGTTATCCAGCGACGCCATGGCCTGGTGGTAGTAGGTTCCCTCGTCCACCGGCCGGCAGGACAGCCAGCAACACATTGCTCCCAGCAACAATGCCGTGCGCACTCTCATTCCTTTCCCCTCCAGGTTACTGCAGCATGCACCAGGGACTGCCAGGCATCAACGCAAATGACACAGTTGTCCCGCAGTGTCCAGCACGCCGGCGAGTTTACATCCAGCACGAATGACTCCTCTGTGACCTCGCAGCTCATTTCGCCACCATCGGCAAAGCGGCCGCTGATCCCGAGACGGACCATCATGGGCAAAAGCCCCGCAATGTCCCAAAGTTTCATACAGCCAACGTATGCCTGGGCCTGTCCGGTCAGCACCGCCGCCAAAGCCACAACCGCGCTGCCTGTGGCAACAATCGGATTCGGCAAATGCAGCAGACCGCTTTTACTGAAGCGCTGTCCAAGCATCAGCACCCCGCCCGCTCGCCACTCGCCCGTAACCGGAGTTAGTTCCCGCCACGTCGCCGCCGACAAAGGCGCCGACAGCCCGGCCAGGCGGTAATGCCTGACGCTGTCGCCATAGGTCACCAGGATATCTCCACTTTCCGGCATAATCACCGCGCCATGCCGCAACACGCCGCCGACCATATAGCCGATGGAGATGCCCCAGAGCGAAAAGCCATGCGCAAAGGACGACGTACCGTCAATCGGATCAACCACCCAACAGGTGCCGCGCAATGCCTCCCTCGCGTAGTCCGCGCCGCGCTGGGCAATCGTTTCCTCACCGATGAAATACTCGCCCGGCGCAGGCAAGGTCGTACTCAACAGCGATTCGATGTCGCTATCAACATCGGTGATGAGGCTGCCGTCGCTCTTCAAGGTCCAGCTGTCAGCCGAACGGCGGGCCAAAGCCCGCCGCCCGCACTCCA
>JAAZKQ010000443.1 GCA_012799755.1 Lentisphaerota bacterium
ACTGCGGCCAAAGGGGCCGAGGAACACGAACATAAACGGCCCTCTACCCAGGGCGGCGCACACTTTCAGTGTGCTTGCCCCGGGCTGGTATGTTTTGCGCCTTCAGCGCTTCTGCCGCTTCGCGGCGACGAAATGCCGCGAAGGCAAAAGGCTGTTTTGCTGAGGTACAAAGCGCTATGAAAATAGTTAAATGAAGAGCATTGGTCCTATAACCCCTCAGCGGAGCGGAGTGCCATGACACGCAAAGCCCTCGTCAGCGCCAGTCTAATCGCCTTGGTCATGCTTTGCGGCGCTTGCCGCAGTACCAGCGGCAGTGCGGCGGCGCCATCGGCAGTTGATCACCGAGCGGCTTGGGCGAAGCCGGTAGACATCGCGGGCGTGCCCAATCTGCACAAGCTCAATGAACATCTCTATCGCTCCGCTCAGCCGAGCGCCGAAGGCTTCAAGAATCTGGAGAAGCAGCTCGGTCTGCGCAGCGTGATCTGCCTGCGACAGTTCCACAACAACATTGTGGAAGCGCAGGATACTCTGCTGCGCATGTACTATGTGCCCTTCAGCCCATGGTCTGCCACGGAGGATGACGTCATCCGCGCCCTGCGCATCATTGCCCGCCAACAGGACGGCCCCTTTCTCGTGCACTGCCTTCACGGCGCCGACCGCACCGGACTGATCTGCGCCGCCTACCGCGTCGTTTTCGATCATTGGACTCCCGAGGAAGCCTGCGATGAAATGGTCGAAGGCGGTTTTGGCTTTCATCCCTTGTGGGCAAATATTCCAGAATTATTATTGAAAATGGATTTTGACAAGATTCGCCGACAGGTGCTATCCCCAGAAGCAAGCCCCGAGCGTTGAGCGGGCGATCCGAGCCGCCGCGCATAATTATACGGAGTCAGACAAAGGAGACATTTGGCATGGAAAAACTGGTCATCATCGGCAGCGGCCCGGCCGGCTACACCGCCGCGATCTACGCTGCCCGAGCCGAGCTCAAACCGCTGGTCATTGCCGGCAATCAGCCGGGAGGATTGTTAACGCAAACCACTGAAGTTGAGAACTTTCCTGGCTTTCCTGAGCCCTTGCAGGGTTTCGAGTTGATGGAACGCATGCGGCAGCAGGCCGAACGCTTCGGCGCCCGAGTGCAGCACGGCTTGGTCAGCAAGGTCGCCTTCAAAGCGGGCGGACCGCATATCCTCACCCTGGATGACGGGTCAACGGTGGAACCCATGGCGCTAATCATCGCCACCGGCTCACGACCGCGGGAACTCGGCTTGCCGGAAGAAGCCGCCCTGCGCAACCGCGGCATATCCTATTGCGCGACTTGCGACGGCGCCTTTTTCCGCCAGGTGCCGGTGGCCGTCGTCGGCGGCGGTGATTCAGCCCTGGAAGAGGCCTTGTTTCTGACGCATTTTGCCAGCGAAGTGCACGTCATCCATCGGCGAGACGCGCTGCGCGCGTCGGTGATCATGCAGAAGCGCGTGTTGGAACACCCAAAAATCACCTTGCAGTGGAACAGCGTTATCGCCGCAGTGTCTGACCCGAAAGCGGAGAAAGTGACCGCAGTGACGCTGAAGGATACGCAGAGCGGCAAGACTCGCGAGTTGCCCTGCGCGGCGGTATTCGTCGCCATTGGCCATTTGCCGAATACGGAAATCTTTGCGGATGCCTTGCCGCTGGACAATGGTCGTATCGTGCTGCCTGACGAGGGCCAGTCCAGCATGACCAGCATCGAGGGAGTTTTCGCCGCCGGAGACTGTGTGGACGCTCGCTACCGCCAATCCATAACCGCGGCGGGCATGGGGTGCCGGGCCGCCATTGACGCCGAACGCTGGCTCAGTCTTCGCTTGGAAACAAAAAAATAACAAGGAAGCCCAAGTACCAAGGGTCTGAACACCAAAGAGAAAGGACGACATTATGGCAGCATCGTTGAAAGAACTGAAAGCGTCAGAGTTTGACGCCGCCATTGCACAGGGTACTGTATTGGTTGACTTTTGGGCGCCGTGGTGCCCCCCCTGCCGCATGCAGTTGCCCATCCTTGAAGCTCTCGCGGCTGAGATCGGTGACGCCGCCAAGATTTGCAAGGTGAATGTGGATGAAGAGGGCGAAATCGCCGAGCGTTTCAAAGTCAGCTCCATTCCGACGCTGATTCTCTTCAAAGACGGCAAAGTCGCCAAGCAGTTTGTCGGCTTGCAGCAGGCCGCTACATTGAAACAAGCACTGAGCTGAAAGGCCGGTAAAGACCGAACAACGTCCGTCATGCTAGCCGCCACCTTCCCCCCCCTCCCCCTCCCAGGTGGCCGCACAGGCGGACGTTGTTCCTTTTTTGCAGCCGCGCAGCAGCACCGACATCAACATGGGATGACTCATGGACTCAACGCTATATGACTTGTCAGCCTGGGGCTGGTGCGTGGCAATTTTTTGCGGCGTAGTGGTGGGAATGTCCAAATGCGGTCTGACGGGCCTCGGTTCGCTGGCCGTGCCGCTGATGGCGGCGGTTCTTCCGGCGAAGGTGTCCACCGGCGCCCTGTTGCCGGTGCTGATTATCGGCGATGCGATGGGGGGTAACGTATTTCAACCGCCATGCCAACTGGCGGCTGCTGACACGGCTGATGCCGGCGGCACTGGTAGGAATTGTCATCGGCTATCTGCTCATGCGTCAGGCTTGGGTGGACGACCAGGTAATCAAGGTCAGCATCGGCATACTGGTGCTGGTGCTGGTGGCGCTCAATGCCTTGCGCGAGCGTTTTCTGGCCTTCTTGCCCATCGGCGAGGAGCATGCCGGCCGGCAGAACCTGGTCATTGCCATCGCCTTCGGCGTTATCGCCGGCATCACCACCATGCTGGCCAACGCGGCGGGGCCAATCATGCTCATCTATCTCCTGGCCATGCGCCTGCCCAAGGACGCCTTCATCGGCACCAGCGCCTGGTATTTCATGGTGCTGAACTGGTGCAAAGTGCCCTTCATGGTGCAGCTCGGGCTCATCAATCCCGACAGTCTGGCCTTCAATATCAAGCTGTCGCCGGCCATTCTTGTCGGCGGCTTGCTGGGCATCTACTGCAGCGGCAAATTGTCCAACCGCGGCTTCAATCGTCTGATTCAGATACTGACGATTCTGGCGGCTTTGAAATTGCTGTTTTAATCCGTCGCTTTGTCGGCAGGGCGCGACAACGGCGTTATCTTATGGTTTTCCAGATGCTTTTGGCCCGGTGCTTGAAGCTGTTTTCACACAACCTCATCGTGAAGGAGCAGGCAATGAACAAGGTTCGTCTCGGTATCATCGGTATCGGCGGTATGGGCGGTGCGCATGCCAAGGAAGTCTTGGACGGTAAAGTTCCACGCTGTGAACTGGCAGCCATCTGCGATATAGACACGTCGCTCTTCGCCAAATACCCCGGCATCAAAGCCTATGATGACAGTGCCAAAATGATCCGCAGTGGCGATGTGGATGCCGTGCTGATCGCGACGCCGCACTACGACCACACGACCATCGGCATTGACGCCCTCCAGAACGGCATCCACACCCTGGTGGAAAAGCCCATCTCCGTGCATAAAGCCGACGCCGAGAAGCTCATTGCGGCGCACGACGACCCGAAGATCAAGTTCGCGGCGATGTTCAATCAGCGCACGGACCCCTACTACATCAAAATACACGACCTGATCAAGAAGGGCGAAATCGGCAAGATTCAGCGTTCCAACTGGATCATCACCAACTGGTTCCGGACTGAGGCCTACTACCGCTCCGGCGGCTGGCGCGCCACCTGGGCCGGCGAAGGCGGCGGCGTGCTGGTCAATCAATGCCCGCATAACCTCGACCTCTATCAGTGGCTCTGCGGCATGCCCTCGTCCGTCATCGCCATCGGCGGCCTGGGTAAATTCCACGATATCGAAGTGGAAGACGATGTCAGCGCGCTCTTCGAATATCCCGATGGCGCCACCGGCGCCTTCTTCACCACCACCGGTGAAGCCCCCGGCACCAACCGCCTTGAGATCGCCGGTGACCGCGGCAAACTCGTGTTCGAAATCGCTCGCGGCGTCCGCAAACTTGAATTCATCCGCAATGAAGTGCCCGCCGGTGAGTACCTCAAGACCTCCAGCAACCGCTTCGGCGTGCCAAGCATCTGGAACGTCGAAGTGCCCATATCCGGCGGCACCGGCGAACAGCACCTCGGCATCAAAAAGAATTTCGTGGCGGCGATTTTGGACAACGTGCCGCTGATCGCCCCTGCCGAGGACGGCATCCGCTCGGTGGAAATTGCCAACGCCATGCAGTACTCGCTGATGACCAAGAAGCGCGTTGATCTGCCCATGGACGGCGCAGCCTACGAGGCCTACCTGAAGCAGCTGATTGCCAAGTCAACCTTCAAGAAGGTCACCGACAAGAATACCGACAGCAACGTGGGTGGCTCCTTCAACATCTGATTCGTCAGCGCGATGACGCCCGGCGGGCCTAAACCGCCGGGCTGTTGTCTGGAGCAGCATTATGGCCAAGCCCCTCATTGGAATCAGTTGCGGTCTTGACCCCGCGCGCAATCAACTGACCTTGCCTGTCGCCTACGCCGAGGCGCTCGCCGCCGCCTGCGCCCTGCCCGTGCTTATCCCAACCTTGGCGGACCGGCAGGCGACCATGGCCTATTGTCGGCGACTTGACGGCGTCATCCTCAGCGGCGGGCCGGACATCCGTGCCGGCACCTACGGCGGTGAGAACCACCCGGCCATGACCA
>JAAZKQ010000444.1 GCA_012799755.1 Lentisphaerota bacterium
CCGCTGTGCGTCAAGCCACGCCGCCGGTTTTTTGTCAGCAGATTACGCAGATAGGCGCAGATTGCCGCTGCGGGGCTTTTTTCCGGCGTTCCGTGGCCGCACGCTTGCGTGCGGCAATCAGGCGGCCATTCACGCCGCCGGTTTTTGCAAGTTATATGGCAATAGTTGTATTTCCGATTTAGTAAATGATATTCACCATTCATTCGGCCCGAATAAATCCCATCCGGAAAGCCTCGGCCTGTATTTTCCCGCGAAGACTGACTTTCCTGAGGTCGGGGCATTGTCGCCTTTCGGCAGCAGCACAGTCATGAGCTGAAAAGGCACAGGCAGGGGAATGCGAAAATGCGAAAAAGCCCCTGCGGCCCTTTCCCCGCTCTTGCAAAACCTAACGATGCTTTTCGGATGAGCTTAAACAGGCCTTGTCCCTAATGCGCCATCAGCCAGGCTCGTTCTGCGACATTTGCCGGCAGCAACCTGTGGCGGTTTCCGTGACGCTTGGCTAAAAAAACGAAACAAGCGCTGCGCCAGCGACTTTTCCACCCGAAGGCGCAGCTCCAATGCCGGGACATGCACGATTGGCGTGCGTGACATGGCCTGGAAAAGTTTTTCAGCCAAAGAGCATGTCATCCATGAAGTTTTTCTCTGCCTTACGCCGCGGTTTTGCGGGAATAATCGGCTGCTGCTTGTCCTTTTGGCGTTGTATTTCGCCGGCCCGCGCTCTGGTTTTGGCGGCAACGGTGGTAGGCGGCTTGGTCTATGCCGGGCTGATGATGCGGTACAAAGACGCTGCCATGCGCCAAGAGCTGGTGATGCAAACGCAGTTCCTGGCGGCGGCCATTCCCGGCAACTTAGTCCAGGCGCTGTCCGGAACCAGCGAAGACCTGGAACGACCGGAATACCAGCGGCTGAAAAGTATTCTGCACACGCTGCGGCAGCAGGCCCCGCAGTATTATTTTCTTTACCTGGCAGGAGAACGTCCGGACGGCACGATTTTCTTTTATATTAAAAACCTCTCCCCCGATTCGCCCGACTATTTGCCCCCAGGCATAGCCTATGAAGAGGCTGACCAGGAATACGCCGACGCGTTTCGGCGTGGCGACACGCTCATCAACGGCCCGATCAAGGACCGCTGGGGAACCTGGTTTGCAGCCCAGACGCCGATCATTGATGTGGAAACCAACAAGCCTGTCTGCACGTTCGGGGTTGACATCGCCGCTGCCGACTGGTACGGCGAACTCATCCATTATGCGATGCCATGTCTGGTTGCGAACCTGCTGCTGGTCATAATCATTGCCCTGAGTCCACACGTGTGTGAACGCGTCCGGAGCCAACATGCGCCCCTTTGCAAATATCCGGGGCCTTGGCCAACCATACTGGCATACGGCCTGATCGTCACCGCCTTCATAAGCTGGCACTCCTTTCAATCCGAACAGTATCAACGCTTGCTGGGGTTCACCCATCTGGCCATCTGCGAGTCTGACCTGGTGATGCACAAATTGCAATCAACCGGCTCTCAAGAACTAAAAGGATTGGCCAACTTCTTCGCCGCCAGCGACGACGTAACCGAAGAGGAATTCAACCTCTTTGTCTATCAACTAAAACAAAAATGCTTATTCCGAATTTGGGGCTGGGGCGAGATCATCACCGATGCCGACCGGGCACGCTTCGAGCGGACGCAACGCCTGCGGCGCGGTCAAGACTTCTGCATCGTGGAGCCGGACGGGCAGGGACTGCCCATCCCTGCCCGCGTTCGTGAAGTTTATTACCCCCTCCAGCTCGCCGTTCCCAGCGAGCTGGGGGGGCAA
>JAAZKQ010000445.1 GCA_012799755.1 Lentisphaerota bacterium
CGGCGGCATCAACGGCAGTGGACAAGCTGGTGCGCAGCGGTTTGCTTGGGCGTGAAATCAACTCCGCCGATCGTCGCAGTGTATTGATTACGGTCAAGCCTGTGGTACACAATTTTCTTGCTGAGTTTGACCGTAACGCGCAGGCTCATTTGCTGGAATTGCTCAAAAGCTGCCCCCTTGACGAATTGGCGCAGATGGACAAGGCCAGCGAGAGTTTTATCAGACACTTGGAAATTGGTTTAATGAAGGACGCAGACATGGGCCGCCAGTCCAGCACGGATGTGGGCGGCGTCCAATGACAAAAATGCGTGCAAATGGCGAGTGCGCTATGAAAGCACGGGCAACAAAGGGACAAATCATGGGCAAAAATGCGGGAATTACCCGACGGCGTTTTCTGGGCGGTTCCGCTGCGCTAGGCGCGGCGTTGCAAATCGTGCCGAGCAGTTATGTCTTTGGCGGACCTGACGCGCCGAGCAACGTCATTACCCGGGCGGTCATCGGCACTGGTGGCATGGGCATGGGCCATGTCACCAAATATCCTCAGACGCTGGCCGTCTGCGATGTGGACAGCGTGCGGCTCAAACGGGCTGTGGACAAGGCCGGCGGCGATGTCCGCGCCTACAGCGACTGGCGTGAGATTCTTGAACGTGACGACATTGATACGGTGCATATTCCGACGCCGCCGCATTGGCATGCGCAGATCGCCATCGCTGCGGCGAAGGCCGGCAAGGACATTTATTCGGAGAAGCCGGCGACGCACACTTTGGCGGAGAGTCGCGCATTGGTTGAGGCTGTGGAACGCGCCGGCGTAGTGTACCAGGCGAATACCTGGGGGCGCGGCAGTGGTCATTTTATGCGCAAGCTGGTGGCCAGCGGCCTACTGGGCGGCCCACTGACGGTGTGTCTCAACCCGCGCTACTGTCCGACGGGCTTCAAGATTCGTCAGTGGAGCGGCCGACCGAATTTGCCGCCGCAGCCAGTGCCGCAGGAGCTTGATTACGACATGTGGCTGGGCCCCGCGCCCTACAAGCCCTACCATCCTCATCGCGTGCACGGCAGTTTTCGCGGCTATTGGGATTACGACGAAGGCGGCTTCGGCGACATGGGGCAACACCACATTGATCCCATTCAATATGCGTTGGGCAAAGATGACACCGGCCCCGTCGAGATTGAAGCGGTGGCGCCTTGGCCGCAGCATCCCGATGCCTGCGGGCTGTGGGGAACGATCTATCTCAAGTATGCCGATGGCACCACCATGATCATTGAAAGCTGGGAGTGGGGCGAAAAGACCACCGAGGGCCGGCCGCTGCTGGAGGGCCCCAACGGCAAATACTGGGGCGGCAACCGTCTGGAACCGGCCAATCTCCTGGAAGAACTGCGGCACTTCCCCGATCCGCCGCGGCTGCAAAGCTGGGAGCACGCCGTGCGCACCCGCGAAAATGTCCACGGCGCCAAGCCCAATGTCTGGCAGGCGACGCGCTCGGCGGATATCCTCCACTTGGCCTCGCTGGCCGTGCGTCTTGGCCGTAAAATCACCTGGGACCCCGTCAAGCAAGCATTCCCTGATGACCCGGATGCCATGCGGCTGGCCAATCCGCCGCGGCGCGCGCCGTGGCTGCTGTGAGGAAGTTTGACGCGACGGCTCGCTCTTGGGCGCTTCGCAAGTGAATAGGTGGGTGACATAGGGCCAGCAAAGGCCGCTTAATCATAGGGATGACTATGCTGACAAAACATTTTTGCCGGATCTTCATGGGCTGCGCGCTGTTGTGGGGCGCGGCTGCATTTTGCCAAACCGTGGATGAGTTGCTCGCCGGTGGCCTGCCGGCGATTCGCGCCTGCTGTCAGCAACTGGTTGACGCGGCGGAACGACCGGAGAAGGACGATACGGCTGCCCGCATGGCGTTGCACGGCCTGTGTGTCAAGGTGCGCAAGGGCGACGCGGCCCGGCCCGTCGAGACGGCGTTGTTGGAGACGCTGGCAGCGGCCAAGGACACTGAGTTGCGCAATTTTGTGCTTGAGCAGCTTTATCTGGTGGCCGGTGAGCAAGCCTTGCCGGCGCTTGTTCCCATGCTTGCGCAGCCCGATTACTGCGATGCTGCGTTACGGGTGCTGCTGGGCATGGATGACGTCCGCATTCGCGAACACATCGCCCAGGAACTTACAGGAGTGTTGCCAAGTTTGACGGGTTTGTGTCGCGATGGCGTGGTGCAGGCCCTTGGCGAGCTCGGCGCGGCAGCAGCGGCACCGGCGCTGGTTCCTGACGCATTGGGTACGGATCGTCATCGCCGACAGTTGGCCATAAGGGCCTTGGCGCGCACGAATGACGCTGCCGCCGACCAAGCCTTCGCGGCCCTCTTGGCGCGTCGCGGGGAGCTGGGTGGCTACGACGGCGCCATGTTTGACGGCGCTTACGCGGAATATCTCAGCAATCTCGCCGCCTGGGGCCGTGGCACTGACGCGCTGCGATTGGCGAAGGAATGGGCGGCGCTGGGCAGTACAGACATCGCTGCCCAGAATATGGTACTGACGGTTTATGAACGCGTGGACAGCGCTGACGCGCGGGCCTTACTCCTCGGCGGCTTGGAAGCGACGACTTTACCCGTGCGTCTGAGTGCGGTGAGGATACTGCGTCAGCCACGCTATGCGCCCTTGGCGGCCACTGCCGCCGGCATGCTTGATCCTGCCAAGCCGGAGATAGCCATGAATGTCCTGCCCTTGCTGGCATTCTGGGATAATGCGGCGGCACTGCCGGCAGTGGAAAAGGCTATGGCCTGGGAAGACGAGGCGGTGCGCGCGGAAGCCGTGACCACGACGCTGTCTCTGCTTGGCGACAAGGCCTTGGCGCGTCTGTCGGGCCTGCTTGCGGATGAGCGGCCCGGCGTGGCTGATGCGGCGATAGCTGCCGTGGTGGCGTTGCCGCAGCCGATTGGCAGCGCCTTGGCGGACATGACTCTCGTCGCGTCGCCGGCGCAGCGACCGGCGCTCTTGGGCATTTTGCAGAAGCGCCGCGAAAGCGGCCAGCTCGCCCGTCTTGCCGTACTGGCCGAGCAGGATGACTCGGCCACTCGCCAGGCGCTTTGTCAACTCTACGGCGTGCTTTGTGCGCCGGAGCAGCTGAATTTCCTCTTTACGCAAATGGTTGCCGCCGGCGCGGCTGGAGATGACGCTTGGCTGGGCGCTGCTGAAAAAGGTTGCGTGCAGGCCTGTCGGCGTTTTGCCGATCCCGCAGCCTGCATGACGTTGCTGCGCGGCGCCTATGAGAAGGGCAACAGCAAGACGCGCGCCGCGTTGTTGCGCATCGCCGCCGTGCCTGCCAATGAGGACGCCTTGGCACTGCTGCGCACAGCGTGGCAGGATGGCGACGAAGCCGTCCGCGAATCGGCCTTGCGTGTCGTTGCGGATTGGCCGACGGCTGCGGCCTTACCGTTTTTGCTGCCAATTGTTCAGGCTGAAGATGGCAATGCGCTCTGGCAGATCCTGGCGTTTCGCGGTTGCGTGCGGCTGATCCCGCGGCAGGCGATCAGTCGTGCCGAACAACTGGCCGAGTTGGCGGCCTTGCTTCAGGCGGCGCGCCGGGTTGAAGAGAAACGCCTGGTGGTTGGAGCGATGGGCGGCATTGAGGACAGCGCGGCCTTTGTGCCGCTGCAAGGCTTTCTTGCGGACGACGCGTTGAAGCGGGACGCCGCGCTGGCCATACTGACCTTGAGCGAAAAACTGCACAGCGGCGAATGTATTCGACCCCTGCGTGCCGCTATGCCGCTGTTTCGTGA
>JAAZKQ010000446.1 GCA_012799755.1 Lentisphaerota bacterium
GCGCCGCGCCAGGTTGATGTCAAGGCCTTGCAGGACGATCTTCGCGCCGCCAACGTGCCGCTGTAAAAGGATGTTTTTTCTATCCGCAGATGTCGCGGATTAACGCAGATTTTTGGCGTCGTGTCTTGCCGCTGTGCGACAATTCACGCCGCCGGCTTCGCCTGATCTGCCTGATCCCGGCGCCGGATCCGTCCGATCCGTCCGCTGATTTGTCCGATCTGTCTGATCTGCCTGAGAAAAGCCGTGTTTGGGCGGACCGATGTGTCCGCCCTTTTTTATCCGCAGATGGTAGCAGAGTACTGCCGATAATGGTGTTCTCTCTTGCTGCCGGGCGGCAAGACAGGACACCGGGTGTGTTTTTTGTCAATCGGTGGCGCGTAGGCACTCGATGCCGAAGGAGTCGGCAATTTTGACCAGGGTATCGGCGTGGTGGCCGATGCCGAGGGCGAAGTGATGGGTCGGCCCACAGAGGCTCCAGCGTTTGAGGAAAGTGCGCACGTCGGGAGCGAAGCGGCCGTGGGTGTTGGTGTTGCCGGTGGGCGGGATGGGACCGGGCATGGACTCGCCTTCGGCGATAACGAAGCGCAGACGGCCTTGCTCATTCACGCTTACGCTGAGCATGGTGATCGGCCCGGTCTTGATGTTGAATTCCACGCCGGCGCCAAAACCGGGTTTGCCGTGATATTTCTTCAGACTGCGGATGACGGGCTTGCCATCGGCGATATTGAGATGATGGGGGCCATCATGGCCGACCAGGACGCTGTCGCGCAGGAAGTCAATGGGATGGAATTCGGCGAAGCTACCGCCGATTTCGAGGCGGTCCATGATCAGCATGGCTACACAGGTCTTGATATCGAATTCGCCGCACATGGGGAAGCCGGCGGCGGTGAGCAAGGAGTTGCCGACAATGAAGTTGGTGACGATTTTGCGGGTGAGCGAGTCTGGTTCGCCTTCGTAGTAGTAGGCGAGACCATCAAGGGATTTGTGGGTGATGTATTTTTCCAGGGTGACGCCGACGACGGCGGCGGTTTCCAGATCGGCGGCGGTGAGTTTTTCCGTGAGGGGATCGGAGACGGGCACCGGCGTATCGAAGAAGGCGAGGATGCGCTCCTTCATGTCGCTGACTTCCTTGCCGGCGGGATCAATGCCGCGGTAAATGGGCAGCATCTCATCGGCTTCGCATTGCACGACATGGCAGCCTAATTGCGCCGTGAGCAGGGTGGGGTCGGTCTGCATGTCGAGCATGGCCTCAAGGACGTGTCCCATGTGGCCGAGGCGCGCGCGGCGCAGATCGTGGCGCACATGAGCGATGCGGCACCATTCGGCGAGAGCGGCGTCGGCTTGGGGATCGTCATCAAGATGGCCGATAATGACATCGGCGACGGGACGGCCCATGCGCAGGGCCACGCCTGTGAATTCCGGCACGGAGCAATAGTCGTCGTTGCAGAGTTGCATATAGGTCGTGCCGCGTGCGTAGTCCATGGCCTTGAGTGGCTGCAGGGCCACGAGCACGACCGGGCAATTCATTTCGCGAACGATGGCGCCGAAGGTGGCGCTGGTGCCGTAGGTGACCATATCAACAATGAGCAGGTCGGGATCGGTGGCCTTGATTTTAGGCAGTACTTCGTAGGCGCGTTGCGCGCAGTCAACCATGCCGAAGTCGCTGACTGTCACTTGGTTGGCTTCGAGCTTCTGTACCAGCCGGGCGCTTTTGCCCAGCAGCTCGTCAAGCAGGCCCGGAAACTGCTGCCAGTAGGTGTTCAGGCCAATCGAAAACATGGCGACGTTGGCGCGCAGGGGCTTGCGGCGGGGAATGATGGGATTTTTGCTCATGTTGTCTGACTCCAGTGACTTTGACGGTAAAAAATGCTGCGGTTCGGGAGGCGTTGGCTCTTACCACTCTGCGTGGAAGATGCCATTGACGCCTGTGAAGACGGCGCAGCGGCCATAGGGCGTGTCTTCCCAGGCGGGGGTGAGGAAATTGTCGCTGAGCATGCTCCAGCCGCCATTTTTGCTGGTGGTGAAAGACAGTTTTTCGCCGGCTTCCGCAGGTGGGAAGAAGCGAACTTCGGCATCAATCAGACCAGTGTAATGGCGGCGGCTGGTGTAGCCTTGATAGGCCGGCCGCATGATTTTGGCACTGACCACCGTGGGTGCGTCCTGGCGGACAAAGCAACGGCATTCTTGATGCACGCATTTGGCGGGCTGCCAGAGGGCGTAGCCGTTTTCAAGGCGCGTTTCCTGCTCGGTGAGGATGGGCGCGCCCATGGGCGTGTTGACCAGAACGGTCGCGCTGGTGTCCGGCGCGAAGACGGCGAAGCGGAAGGCGTTGTTGTGGCGGGAAAGATTGATGCGTGGCAGCAGGGTGTCCGGCCGGTAGCCTTTTTCACGGAACTGCCAGCCGAAGCAGGGCAGCATATAGCGCATGAGGCGTTCGCTGGGGTAGGCGACCGACGGCTGCTGCAAGCGCAGATCACGACCTTTGCCGATGTCCGGCGAACATGGCGACAACGACCGCACATAGCCGATCTTGGCGCCATTGGCGAGGGTGCTGAGTTGCGCCAGAACGCGCTTGGCGCCTCCCTTGCCGGCGCTGGCCAGCACCTGCGCGTTGCTGCCGGGCGCCGGCACTTCCACCAGACCGCCGCCATTGAATTGCGGTACGACTTGCAGAATCCGCGCTACGGCGCCGTTTTCGCAGAGGTCTTCGGCGAGGCTGGTTTGGATGCTCACTTCGCCGGTGAGCGGCTCGGCGGTGGCCAGTTCGAGCCATTGGCGCAGCTCCGGAATAGCGGCGACAATCGGGCCGTAGAAGAGGATGCTGCCACCGAGGGCACTGACCTTTTTCAGGGCCGCCAGCAGTTCGGCGTTGACGCCGGAGATGGGCACGATGAGCAGCGGTTGGGCCATTAGCTCGGGCCGGGTGGCGGCGATGGCCTTGAAACTGTCGCTGCTGACGACGGTGTTCAGCGGCAGACCATTCTGGATGGCCGCGCCCAGGAACCAGTCTTCGCTGAAGATGGGCGCCGGGTCCGGCTGGGCGCCGAGGACGCGCTCGTCATATTCGGTGAAAGGATAGAGCCAGAGGAAGGGCGCGATGGCGTCCGGGGCGTTGTCAAAAGCCTCCATGAGATGTGGGATGACTTCGTTGGGGACTTGATCGGGCAGGCGGCCGAGGGTGTCGTCAACGGAGAGGAAGGAGATCGTGTCGGGAATCTCCACTTTGCCTTCCCGGTTGACACGGCTGATGGACAGCGGCAGGAAGATGTCCCAGGGCTCGCGGCCATAGCGGTCCAGCCAGGGGCTGTTGTAGAACCACGGATCATGCGTGTAAAAGCGGAAGGGGAATTTACCGCTGGGCACTTCGCAGATGTGGCTCATCCACGCGGCCAGCTCCAAGCCGGTGTTGTAATTCAGCGCCGCCCAGGGTGAATTCACTGGCGGGGCGACATCGTAGTTGTGGTAGATATGCCGCAGTGGGCAGGCGTCTGAGGATATTTCCAGGCCGGCGGAGAAGTTGCTGCCGCGGGTTTCGATGACCACGTTCGGGGCGTTGCTGGTGAAGTCGTCCCAGAAGTCAATCATATCCTGGGCGGCTTTTTTGGCCTTTTCGGGGTAGAATTTCTGTTTGTCGAAGATGGCTCCGGTGACGCCCCAGGTTTCGTGTCCGAAGCCCATGCCGTTGGATAGCCAGATGTAATCAAAGCCGAGGTCCTTGGCGAAGCAGTGATACTGCCGGCCGAGGAATGTCCCGAGGGTGGTGCCTTCGGGAATGCCGTCGGGGAAGCCCGCGTAGGGTTTGGGGTCGGCGTGCAGCTTGGCGGTGCAGACCACGAAGCTGTTGGGGTATATGGTGTGGGCCTGGGAAATTTCCTTGTGCCGCGAGTATTTGAAGTCCGAGATGGCGAATTCCGGCCCGTTGTCAAAGGTCGTGCCAATGCGTATGGGCTTGCCGGTGATGCGCTTGCCGACCTCTCTGAGTACGCTTGTGAGCTGCTTCAGCCAGGCGTAGGTGCGCGGCCCGACATCGGGGCGATACTTTTTCGGAAAGAGATGACTGTTTTCGCGCATGCGCGGGGTGGGATTTTCGGGAACCAGCGGCCCCGGGTTGGCGACGCCGATCCAGTAGGCCCATTCCATGGGTTGCTGCAAGTCACCGGTGTATTGCAGAATCTCGCTGCCGTCAGCAGTCCAGAGCATGACCGAGACCATATCGGCGTGCTTGGTCAGGGGCAGCCATTGCTGGAACATGATTTCCGCAACGCGGATCATTTCCGCTTCGCTGTCATTGTAAAAGGGCTTGCTGCTCAGTTCCAAGGTGACGTTTTTCAGATGCATGACGGGGCTCCAAATTCGGTGGTTGACATCTCAGGACGCTGTGAAAAGTGCTCTTCAGACGGGCATTACCATAATCGCTTAAGCGGGGTATGCTTGGCGAACACAGGCGCATGACGCTGATTTCGGGTAAGCGGTTACCGATTGATACAGACATTTTTTATCCGCAGATTACGCAGATTGGCGCAGATTTTTTTGAGAGTAGGCTGCTTGGCGTAGGAAGGCCGGTGTGTTTGCGTTTTCCTGTCGCCTCTTTAGTTTTCAGCGCTGA
>JAAZKQ010000447.1 GCA_012799755.1 Lentisphaerota bacterium
CGCTGAGCGTTATTAGCTGAGGGTATGGGCAGGATTTTTCACCGTCGTGCAACAGTCGTGCCTATTCTACGGCTAAAGAAAGGCCGCCAAAAACACTTACGATAGGCGAAAATCACCAAACGCTTCCTGACAGATGAGTTTTAGCTCAAGTAAGCCATGGCGTGTTCGGCGACGGCTTCGGCGGTGAAGCCATATTCCTTGGCGAGCAGGCCGGCGGGCGCGGAAGCGCCGAAGTGGTCAATGCCCAAGGCCAGGCCGCAGGAGCCGACGTAGCGCTGCCAGCCGAAGGTCGAGCCGGCTTCCACCGAAATGCGCTTCTTGCAGGCGCTGGGCAGGACGGATTCCTTGTACTCGGCGCTCTGCTTGTCGAAGAGCTCCCAGCTGGGCATGGAAACCACGCGGACCTTCTTGCCCTTGCCGCGGAGAATCTCTGCCGCGCCCATGATGACTTGCAGTTCGGAACCGCTGGCGATGAGGATGATCTCAAAGTCCTTTTCGCAGCTGACGACGTAGGCGCCTTTGGCCACGTCCATGCGCTTGCTGACGATGTCAGCGGGGAGATTCTGGAGATTCTGGCGGGTGAGGCAGAGCGCGACAGGGCCTTTGGCCTGAAGCGCGGCGGCCCAGGCATGGGCGGTTTCGTTGGCCTCGGCCGGGCGGATGGTGGTCAGGCCGGGGATGGAGCGAAGCATGGCGAGCTGTTCGATGGGCTGGTGGGTCGGGCCGTCTTCGCCGACGAAGATGGAGTCGTGGGTGAAGACGTAGATTTCGTGCAGCCCTTGCAGGGCGGCGAGGCGCAGGGCGGGCTTCATGTAGTCGGAGAAGACCATGAAGGTCGCGCTGAAAGGAATGGCCGAGCCGCAGAGCGCCAGACCATTGCTGATCATGCCCATGCCCAGCTCACGCACGCCGTAGTGGATGTTGCGACCAGCCCAATCGGCGGGACCAAAGTCGCCGGCGCCCTTGAGGTAGGTCTTGGTGCTGGGATTCAGGTCGGCGGAGCCACCGCAGAGCGCCGGCACCAGCGCCGCGGCTTTCTGCATGATCTCGCCGCCGGAGTTGCGCGTCGCCGTGTCTTTGGCCGGCACGGCCTTGAGCAGCTCTTGGAGGATGTTCGCCGGCACCTTGCGGGTCAGCAGCGCGTCCAGCAGGGCGAGTTTCTCGCTGTTGAGCGTCGCCTTGAAAGCGGCAAAGCGCTGGTTCCATTCGGCGGCGGCGGCCTTCTTTTCGGCGATGAGTTTGTTGCACAGCTCGCGGACATCGGCGGGTACGACGAAGGACTGTTCGGGGTCGAAGCCGAGGGCTTTCTTGGTCGCAGCCACTTCGTCGGCACCCAATGGTGCGCCATGGCAATCGGCGCTGCCGGCGAGTTTGGGCGAGCCCTTGCCGATGACGGTTTTGCCGATGATGATGGTGGGCTTGCCGCTGGTCTTGCGGGCCACGTGCAGGGCGCCGCTGATCTGCTCGATGTCATGTCCGTCAATGTGGATGACATTCCAGCCGTAGGCGGTGAAGCGGGCGCCGACGTCTTCGCTGTGGGCAATGTCCGTAGCGCCTTCAATGGTGATGCTGTTGTCGTCATAGAAGAGCACGAGGTTATCGAGCTGCAGGTGGCCGGCGATGGCGCAGGCTTCATGGGAGGTGCCTTCCATGATGCAGCCGTCGCCGCTGATGACGTAGACTTTCTGGTTGAAGAGCGCCGCGTCAGCGCCGATGCGGGCTTGGAACTGCTTCATACCGATGGCCATGCCGACGGCGGAGGCCAGGCCGGACGCCAGCGGGCCGGTGGTGACTTCGACGCCCTTGGTGTGCCCGTATTCCGGGTGTCCCGGGCACTTGCTGCCCCATTGCCGGAACTGCTTGAGATCCTCCATTTCCAGTCCGCAGCCGAAAAGATGGAGCAACGAGTAGATCAGCATGGAGCCATGGCCGGCGGAGAGGACGAAGCGGTCGCGTCCAAGCCATTCGGGCTGCTCCGGGTCGAAGCGCATGAAGCGACTCCACAGCGTGAAAGCGAAATCAGCGCAGCCCATGGGCATGCCCGGATGGCCGGAGTTGGCCTTTTGCACGCCGTCAGCGGCAAGAATACGGACAGTATCAACGGCTTTTTGGAAGACTTGGCATTTGCACGACATGATTCTACTCTCCTGACATGTTGACTTATGCTAAGGAACACGGATGCTTTCTATCCGTTAACGTGACACGGGTTGGCCTGCGCGCAACCATGCTTCGATAAAGAGATCAATGTCGCCGTCAAGAACGGCGTTGACATTGCTGGTCTCCACATCAGTGCGCAGGTCTTTGACCAGCTGGTAGGGCTGGAGGACGTAGGAGCGGATTTGATTGCCCCAGGCGTTGTCGCCTTTGGCGGCGGACTCGGCGGCGGACTCGGCGCGGCGCTTGTCCTCCTCCAGCTGGTAGAGTTTGGCTTTGAGAATGCGCATGGCATTGGCCTTGTTCTTGTGCTGGGAACGCTCACTTTGGCAGGTGACGACAATGCCGGTTTCCAGGTGCGTCAGGCGGACGGCGCTATCCGTCCGGTTGACGTGCTGGCCGCCGGCGCCGGAGGCGCGGAAGGTGTCAATGCGCAGATCGGAGTCAGCGACCTCGATGTTGATGTCATCATCAATTTCGGGGAGGACGTCTACGGAGGCGAAGGAGGTGTGGCGGCGTTTATTGGCGTCAAAGGGCGAGATGCGCACCAGGCGGTGTACACCCTTTTCGGCCTTGAGGTAGCCGTAGGCGAATTCGCCTTCGACGGTGAGGGTGGCATATTTGAGGCCGGCTTCTTCTCCCGGCTGGATATCAACGATTTCGTACTTGAAACCACGTTCATCCAGCCAGCGGGTGTACATGCGGTAGAGTATGCCGCACCAGTCGCAGGACTCGGTGCCGCCGGCGCCGGCATGCACCGTCAGGATGGCGTTGTTGGCGTCAAGCTTGCCGGAGAGGAAACTGACCAGCTCCATGCGGTCAAGTTCCTTGCTCAGGCTTGGCCAGACTGATTCGGCTTCGCGGTAGAAGGCCGAGTCATCGCCTTCGAGTTCGGCCAGTTCACCCATGGCGGCAAAGTCGCCGACCTGGCCGTCCAAGCGCTCGAAAGGAATAAGGACGTTTTTGATGGCGCTGACTTCGGCGACGGTTTCCTGGGCGCTTTCACGGCGCTCCCAGAAATCCGCCCGGGTCATTTGCGCTTCGAGGAGCTCGAGTTTTTCGCTTTTGGCAGCGACGTCAAAGAAACCCCCTCAAGTGTTCGAGGCGCTCCTGAGCCTCTTCCACTTTGCGTTGCAGCTCTTCACGAGTCATGATGAATGTCCCTGGTTGGAAACGAGTTGAAGGCAATTTGGCCGAAAACTGTAATATACACTCCCTGGCGACCTTGGCCGCGCCCGGCGGCGCATTTTGCGGCAAGGAGCGTAAGCGATCAGCGATTGATAACAGACATTTTTTATCCGCAGATTACGCAGATTTGCGCAGATTTTTTTGAGAGTAGGCTGCTTGGTGTAGGAAGGCCGGTGCGTTTGCGTTTTCCTGTCGCCTCTTTGGTTTTCAGCGCTGA
>JAAZKQ010000448.1 GCA_012799755.1 Lentisphaerota bacterium
AGCACGGTTATCAATGGGTGAGCACTTACCGACCTGCGACGGCAGTTCCAGGAGTCCCCGGCGTCGGCCAACCAGTCCCCTGAGTTCAATGTGTCATTCCCTGCGGTCCCGGGCGTCCCGGTTGTCCAATCCATGGGACCATGCCTTATGAGTCGTGAGTCCTCGCCCCGGCGCGCCGCCGCCAATGAGTCCCATCGGTCTCAGGAGTCCCCTGGGACCGGCTAATTATCAATCGGTGACCGCTTACCTCTCGGCTAGAGTAGAAGCGGCTTCCAGCCGCTTTCGAATGCGTCCCTCCAATCAACGAATGTCCACCGCCCTCAGGGCTCTTTGGCCAGGGCGCGGAGGCGGTCGGCGATTTCGTCGAAGACCGCCGGCGAGACCATTTCATCAAGGGTCATGAATTTGATGCGATCACGCAAATCTGCGGGGAGCTCCTTGGGGAAGGGCAGGACTTCCGGCGGCACAAAGTCCTCATTGCGGAAATAAATCGGCGATGCGGCGGCAGCAATTTCATTCTTCCCGGGGGGCGTCATGATGGCCAGATACCAGCAATTCTCCTGCTCGGAGAGGGGCCATTCCAACCGGAGCTGGCCGTTCTCAGGAAAAAGCAGCGTTTTTTCCGCAAACACCTCGCCATTGCGCATGATACGCAGCCGGCTCTTGCGGCCGGGGACGTTGAAGGCGTCAACGCTGAGCTGGTGCTTGCCTGCTGGACGGATGATGTCGCCACTCGTTTTGCCGTCAATATCCATGATCAGCGCGGCGCTGTTCCAGCTGACCATCGTTCGGCGTTCCTTGAAAGCGCGGACGATGGCGGCTTCAGTCAGGGCCTCGGCTTTGACGAAGGTGGCGCCACGACCGCTGGCTGGAGTGCGGCCGACGTCGTAGGCCGCGTCGCTGCTGGCGCTGCAAGCGATACGGTAGCCGCGATTGAGCAGCGAATACCAGTATTTTTCCGTACGGCGCAAGTCGCCGCTCATGTAGAAGAGGTCCAGGCATGGCATCATGTCGGGTTCACAGAGCAGCCACAGCGCGTTGTCGCGACCGCTCATCCAGGACAGTTCCCGCCCGCTGGCTTTGTCCTTGCGCAGCACGCCGGTGTAAAGCGGATGGACGGGTATGGCCACGCCGCCGGCGCGGTGGATGTATTCGCGGGCCTGCTCGAAGTTGCTGCGTTTTTCGGGATCATAGGGCATGGTCAGCGGCAGGACGCCGACACTGCCCACATGGCCGTAAATGGTCTTGGGGTACTCCATGTTGAGGCGTAGCAGGAAGCGCTCGTGGGAAAGGGCATCGGCGATGCCATGGTAGTCGGCAATGACGCGATCATTGGCGAAATTGCCGGCCAGGTAAATCCAGTCGTAGCCTTCGGCCTGACAGATGGCCGCGAGGTGTTGGACATTGCCCTTGTAGATGTTTTCGCCATGGATGATGTGCGCATGGAAATCGCCTTTGTACCAGCCGCGTTCACGCAAGGACGGATGCTCGTGCAGGCGCGTTATCTTTACTTCGCCGCGGGCCGAAAACGCATATTCGCCCATGGTCCAATAATGGCGATTTTTCTGGTGCCACATACCGGGTTTGGGCGGCGTCAGGCCGCCGTAGGGATTGCCGGCCAGGTCGAAGCTGCGCACGGGCTCGCCATCATCTGTGATGGTCAGTTGCGCGGGCGCATCAAGAACGCCATGCACCACGCGCCGGCCGGGTTCCGGCGTCATTGCGAACTGAAGTTCTTCAGCGATGGGAAGTTGCAACATGGGCAGATAGGCGTCGGCCATGCCATCGGCGACGGCTTTGAGACAGTATACGCCCGGCAGGGGCAGTGTCAGGCTGAAGCTGCCGTCGTCGCCGGCTTTGGTGATTTCACCGGTGTTGGCCATGACATAGGCGCCCGGCACGGCGCGACCGCGCACGAGTACTGGCTTGAAATCGTAAGCGTGGATGTAGTCGCTTTCCGCGCCGATGCCGCGAAGTTCCAGGCGGTCGCGGTACATGCTGACGATGCAGGCCGTGGCTTCACTGGCCGTGACCAACGCCTTGACTGTCTTGTGCAGCACGCGCCGTCGTGGCGACAGACCGCCGCGGTGATGGTGGCCGGCGAAAAATCCCCGCAGGCGCGGGCAGCCATCCAGCAGAGTCAGCAGTTCCATGTGATCCCACATCAGATCGCGGTTGTTGCCGGCCAGATACCACAGCGGCGTGTGGGAAAAGACCACGACATCTTCGCCGGCGGCGTTGGCCGCCGCCAATTTGTCCCGCAGCCATTGTTTGCGCTCAGCCGAGAGCATGCCGTCGTGTCTGTTGAACAGCACGCCATGATGGTCGGCGAGAAAGTCCTGGGCAGCCTGTCGGCGACCGCTGGCCGCATCGGCGACGAGACTGACGTCGTGGCTGTTGATGACCACAAAACGCACGCCGCCGACGGCAAAATCATAGAAGAGATCATCAACCGCGAACAAGGCTTTGAGTTGCTCTTCGCTGTGTCCTTGCAGGTCGCGATCGCCGGCCAGATATTTCACGGGCGCACGGCTGTCGGCGGCGAGCGCAAGCATCTGCGTCATGTCCTCAGCTTTGCCGCCATCAGTGATGTCTCCAAGGACCATGACAAACGCCAGGTCGGGCTCCTGGTTCAGTCGCGCCAGGGTCTGGCGATACAGCTCCTTGGCCTGGCGATAATTGCAGCCGGCCTTGCTGTCTTGGTCTGCATAGCGCAGATCGGCAAGCAAGGCAAAGCGCACAAGGGGCTGCTCTGCCTGCGCCAAGGCGCAAACGACACTCAGCAACAAGGCAGCAAGGACAAAAAACGGTCGGCGTGATTTCATAGCGGAAAACTCCTCATCTGACCAAGGGCAGGGCGGTGACTATCAAGGCTTGGGCGCTGACGGCGTCTGGCTTTACAGCGATACAAACGCGCTAATATAGGCCCGATTCGCCGCCTCGTGGCTCGGTGTCAGGCATTGCCCGCCACCGGGGGAAGGCAAGCGGTCACCGATTGATAACAGTCATGCCGGTGGTCATTTTCTGCTGTTGTGCCTTTACAAGGCACTGCTTCATGGGAGCTCGCCCCCCCAGCCTGAAGGCT